>NZ_JBJFZV010000005.1:0-127484 GCF_045033015.1 Ligilactobacillus sp. LYQ60 | reverse complement strand
AAACTCTCATTTTGAATTCGTGACTCATTATTTATTACTAGCGAAGTTTGACTTCGTTAAATTATGTTGCTCAAAAGAGCCCTACACATTTAATTCGTCGATACTGTGTTCAGTTTTCAAAGATCTATCCCATTGCCTTACGACAACTATTTTATAATAGCATCACTCTCAATTACCGTCAACAACTTACTTCCTCTTTTTTCACAAAAATGCGCTTTTTATAAAAAAGAAACCGCGACGCAAGTCACAGCTCCTTTATTATCTTTTTTGTTATTCCGGCCGTCGCGTTGGGAATAACAAAACATCCCGAATCGACGGTGCGTCCGTTAACAGCATTACTAACCGGTCAATTCCAATTCCTAAACCACCCGTTGGCGGCATTCCATACTCCATTGCTTCCAAGAAGTCTTCATCAATACTTTCGGCCTCATCGTTTCCAGCCTGCCGTTCAGCCGCCTGCGCTTCAAACCGCTGCCGCTGATCAACCGGATCATTCAATTCAGTAAAGGCATTGGCATATTCACCACCAAGAATGAATAATTCAAACCGATCTGTAAATCGCGAATCACTAGCGTTCTTCTTAGCAAGCGGTGAAACTTCAACCGGATGCCCATAAATAAACGTTGGATCAACAATCTTATCCTCACAGAACGTTTCAAAGAATTCGTTAATAATATGACCTACCTGCCAGTAATCCTCATAATGAACGTGGTGCTCATCAGCAACCCTTCGCGCTTCTTCAAGCGTCATCCTTTGCCAGAAATCAACCCCCGTAACGTCCTTAATCATATCAACCATGTGAACGCGTTTAAACGGCTTATCAAGGTTAACTTCCTTCCCTTGATACGTCACGATTCCATTGCCAGTAACTACCTTAGCGGCTGCCTTAAAAATACCCTCAGTTTCATCCATGACATCCTCGAAATCCCAGTAAGCTGCGTACGTTTCCAACGTAGTAAATTCTGGATTGTGTCGGGTATCAATTCCTTCGTTCCGGAAAACTCGGCCCAATTCATAAACCCGCTCCATTCCACCAACAATTAACCGCTTCAATGGCAACTCCAGGGCAATCCGCAGGTAAAGGTCAATGTCCAACGCATTATGATGCGTAATAAACGGCCGAGCAGCCGCTCCCCCTGCCATGGTATTTAACACTGGCGTTTCCACTTCAATAAAGCCGTTATCATCCAAGTACTTCCGTACCGCCCGGATAATTTTACTCCGGTTAATAAACCGGTCATAACTATTCTTATTGGTAATCAAATCAAGGTACCGCTGACGATAAACCTGTTCGATGTTTTGTAATCCGTGATACTTATCCGGAAGTGGCCGCAGCGCCTTTGATAGGTGCGTCAACTTTGTCACGCGCAGGGTCAACTCACCCATGTCAGTCTTAATCACTTCACCGGTAATTCCCAGAAAGTCCCCAAGGTCAGCCCGCTTAAAGATATGATACTGATCCTCACCAACAACATCTTTCCGCACGTACAATTGCATTTTGCCGGTTCGGTCCTGCAGGTCAGCAAAGCCAACTTTACCCTTTCCCCGCTTAGCAACCATCCGCCCAGCAATCGTAGCCGTGAGCTCCGAATCATTGAGTTCTTCTTTACTCATTTTGCCGTACTTTGCGTGTAATTCCGCATTTGTCGCGTCCCGCTCAAAGCGGTGACCAAAAGGATCAATTCCCTCATCACGCAGCTCTTGCATCTTCTGCCGCCGTACCCGCATTTGATCGTTCATTGGCTGCTGCTTCTTTGCCATCTTTAATCGTCCCTTCTTCATCCTTAGTCCCTGTCAGTATACCATAAAACTAACACTGTTCCCGGCGGATCCGGCGTTCCTCGTAATCTGCAAGGAACTTGTCAAAAATCGCAACCATTTCTTCCTCGGTATCAGCATCATTTAATGCCGCCTTAGTCCGAGCAGATCGCGGAATCCCTTTTAGGTAGTACGCCGCTTGCGACCGAAATTCCTTAGGGCCAACCACTTCACCCTTAATCTTAATTAGCCGGTGAAGGTGCTCCTTAGCCACTTTGATTTTCTCCGCCGGGGTTGGTTGCGCAATCTTTTCGCCCGTTTCCAGGTAATGCGCAACCTCCCGAACTACCCACGGATTCCCGAGGGCTGCCCGCCCAATCATCACGGCAGTACACCCAACCTCATCAAGCATCTTCTTTGCTAATTCGGGAGTTCGTACATCACCGTTTCCGATAAATGGGATCTTAGTAAGATGATCGTTTACATCCCTTAAGATTTCCCAGTTAGCATGACCAGCGTACATCTGCTTCCGGGTTCGCCCGTGCATTGCCAGGGCCGCAACCCCCGCTTCTTCAGCTGCTAGGGCGTTTTCAACAGCCAAAATGTGATCATCATCCCAGCCGGTCCGCATTTTAACCGTAACCGGAATATCCACGCTATGCACAACAGCATTTAGCATGTGATAAATCTTGTCGGGGTCTAACAGCCACTTAGAGCCCGCCTCGGTTTTAGTTACCTTAGGCACCGGGCATCCCATATTAATATCAATAATATCCGTTCCGGTATTTTCCTGTACAAACTGGGCTGCTTCAACTAGGGTATCCTCATCGCCCCCAAAAATCTGAATGCTTACTGGATGCTCGTTGGGATTAACAAATAACATTCCGAGTGTTTTTTTATTTCGAAAATGAATTCCTTTATCCGAAATCATTTCGCACTCGACCAAACCAGCGCCAAATTCCCGACAAATTGTACGGAAAGCCACGTTCGTTACTCCCGCCATCGGAGCAACAACTACTTGATTCGGAATCTCAACGTTTCCAATCTTCCACTTTGTCACGGCTATCCCTCCTTTTGCGTTGCGTTCTTCAAAATCGTGCGGAGCTCCTGTTCACTAAACCGATAATCTTTCCCGCAAAAATGACACACTGCTTGGGCACCGTGATCCTCATCAATCATTTGTTGCAAATCAGCCGGAGCAACGCTTGCAAGGGCCGTTGCAAACCGCTCCTTCGAACAGTCACATTCATACTTAACCGGCATCGTTTCAAGTACCTTAAGGCGCCCTTTCCCACAAATGGTTGTTAGGATATCCTCTGGCTTTTTATGGGCCCGCATTTGTGCCGAAATTGGCGCCATCGCGTTAATCTGTTGCTCCACTTTGGTGATTACGTCATCATCCGCCCCGGGCATCACTTGAAGCATGAATCCTCCGGCCGTCGCAATGGTATTATCGTCATTAACAAAAACTGATAATCCCACCGCTGATGGAATTTGTTCAGATTTTGCCAGGTAATACGTGAAGTCCTCTCCCAGCTCACCAGACACCAGCGGAACTTCTCCGGTAAACGGTTCCTTCAACCCAAGGTCCTTCGTTACCGCCAAGAACCCCTTCGTTCCCACAGCCCCCTTAACATCAATCTTGTGCTGATCGTTAAGCGGAAGGTGCACATGCGGGTGTTGTACGTAGCCCTTCACCATTCCGTGCGCATTACCGTCAACAACAATTCCACCAACCGGGCCGTCCCCATTAACCTTAACTGTCATTCGCTCATCATCCGTAAGGGATGCGGCGCTCAGCATCACCGTTGCCACAATGCTCCGCCCAAGAGCAGCCGAGGCCGCACTCCAGGTATCATGTAACTGCTGCGCCTGGCGCACAGTAGCACTTGCATCCACTGCGTATGCCCGGATTTGGCCATCAAACGCCAGTGCCTTTACTAAATAATCGCTCATCTTGTCCGCTCCTTTCACCCATAATTTCCAGTAGTGATTTTATCATGTTTACATGCACGACAAAAGCGGGCAGTCGTTCGTCCCGACTATCCCGCTTTGTTCTTATTCATCCGATTGGTGGTTATGCGGATAGAACGTTACCGTTTTATTAGCGTCCTTGTCGTTCTTCCCATCATAACGCTCCGCTTCCTTCTGTTCGAGGGCTCGCTTTGATTCCTCAAAAGTAGCAGCCTTCTCACTTGGAAACTCATCTTCCTCACTCTGCGCTGGCATCTTTCCTGTCTTGTACAGGCTAAGAATTTGCTTTTCATCCAGCGTCTCATACTTCAACAGGGCTTCGGCAATTACCCGGTGCTGCTCACGGTGTTCCTGAATAATTTTCGTCGCCGTTGCCATTCCTTCATCGGAAAGGCGTTTAACCTCAGCATCAATTGTATTAGCGGTCTGACCAGAATAGCTATGCTGTCCAGCCATTTCGCCCGGATTCATGCTGGCGTCACCTTCGTACTGAACGGGGCCAAGTTTCTCACTCATCCCGTACTCTGTAACCATTGCCCGGGCTAACTGGGTTGCCTGCTGAAAATCATTAGCTGCTCCGGAAGACTGACTGTCAAAAATAATCTGCTCAGCAGCCCGACCACCCATTAATCCGGCAATCTGCTCCTTGAGGTTTTTCTTTGACATCAACATCTGATCTTCCTTCGGCAACATAATGGCATATCCGCCGGCCCGTCCCCGCGGCACAATCGTTACCTTATGGACAACCCGCGCATCGTTTAAGACCAGACCAACGATGGTATGCCCGGCTTCGTGGAAAGCCACCGTCTCACGTTCATGCTTGCTAATTACCCGGTCACGTTTTGCTGGCCCAGCAATTACTCGGTCCTCCGCTTCATCAAGGTCCGACGAATCAATCTGCTTCTTATTCCGACGGGCAGCTAATAGGGCAGCTTCATTTAACAGGTTTTCTAAGTCAGCCCCCACAAACCCCGGCGTTTGCTTAGCAATCATCTTCAGGTCAACGTCATCCGCAAACGGTTTGTTCCGGGCATGTACCTTCAAGATTGCTTCCCGGCCCTTTACGTCCGGCCGCCCAACTAAGATCTTCCGGTCAAATCGTCCCGGCCGTAGCAACGCTGGGTCCAAGACATCAGACCGGTTCGTTGCGGCCATCACGATGACGTTTTCGTCGCCTTCAAATCCGTCCATTTCAACCAGCAACTGGTTTAACGTCTGTTCCCGTTCATCGTGGCCGCCGCCCATGCCGTTGCCCCGACGACGACCAACCGCATCGATTTCATCAATAAAAATAATCGCCGGCGCGTTCTTTTTGGCAGTTTCAAAGAGGTCGCGCACCCGGGATGCCCCAACCCCAACGAACATTTCAACGAAGTCCGAACCAGAAATGGAGTAAAACGGAACACCCGCTTCACCGGCGACCGCCTTCGCGAGTAACGTTTTCCCGGTTCCTGGCGGGCCCTCAAGCAGAACCCCAGACGGGATCTTTGCCCCTAATGCCTTAAATTTTCGCGGATTACGGAGAAACTCAACAACTTCAACCAGTTCTTGCTTTTCTTCTTCTTCGCCGGCTACATCGGAGAACCGCACCTTGTTTTTCTTCTTGTCAATTGGCTTAGCCTTTGACTTACCAAAGCTCATCATCCGGCCGCCCTGACCACCCTGGCCAGCCTGCCCCATCATCATATAGAAGAAGAACAAGAAGAAGATTACCGGTGCCACGTAGATCAGCAACTGCATCCAAATACTATTGGACGAATCCGCCTTCGCATTGTTCTTTACGTGGTACTTATTAGCATATCGCTGAATCTCGCGGGCAGTCGGGTCGTTTGCAAGAACGGTAGCCGTGAAACTCGTCACCTTATTCGTACTGCTTCCCGTTCCCAAAAGACCGTTATTGGAACTGTGGGTTTTTTGGGGGTGCCGGTACGTCCCCGTTACCTTATAAGTTGATCCCGACGGCTGCATCGTATAACTCTTAACGTTATTTTCCCTTAACGCCGTAATGAATTGGCTGGACTGAATCTGCTGGCTAGACGACTCCGTCTTATCACCAAAGAAGTAATAGCCCATCCCAATCACACCAAGAATTATCACGAGGTAGAACAACACGTTGCGGAATAACCCATTACGCTTGTTATTCATGCGTTCACTTCCTCAATTCTCAAAAATTATCACTATTCATTAATGACTATCACGGTAAATCTTACCACATTTGACTATCATTGACTAACCTATTAATCAGAATAAACTTCCGGTTTTAAAACGCCGACGTACGGTAGATTCCGGTACTTTCCCGCATAATCGAGCCCATAACCAACGATAAATTCGTTGGGAACATTAAACCCAACGTAGTCTGGCGTAATCGCCTTTTCCCGGCGATCATGCTTATCAAACAGGGTGCATACCTTAACAGAAGCAGCATTCCGGTGACTCAATAACCCCACGAGTTTATCGAGGGTGCGGCCCGTATCAATGATATCCTCAACAATCAAGACGTCCCGACCACTCACAGAGACGTCCAGATCCTTTAAAATCCGCACGTCCCCCGTTGATTCAGTCCCATCGCCATAACTTGACACATCCATAAAATCAAGTTCCAGGTACGTTTTAATCTCCCGAACAATATCCGTCATAAACATTACAGCACCCTTTAAAATACAGATTACCAGCGGATTCTTCCCCGCAAAATCCACCGTAATCTGTTTTCCCATTTTCTGGCACGCTTGCTGGATATCTTCCTGACTATACAGGACCTTCAAAATATCGTTATCCACCGTTCGTTCTCCTTCCCGTCGCTGACCGATAAACTACTATGTATTGCCCTATTCTAGCATCTCCACCGGTGAGTGACAAATCACTATACTTAATGCCCAAAACAGCAATTACTTCGCCGGTCGCCGTAACCACAACCGGCCAATCTACCCGCTGACTTCCCGGAACATGAGCGGCCTGTAATACCCGCTTTACCCGTTGATGTCCTGTCCGGGTAATAAGCCGATCACCCGGCTGCCGTGAACGGATCGTCAACGGCCCTGCAGGTACTAGAAGACTTGGTCCCTCAACAGGACATTCTGTGCGTTCAAAGAGTCCAACCATTCCGCCAGTAGGAAGCATCACCCAACTACCAGGTGTAAGACGGAGTGAAAACGGACTTGTCGTTTGGAACGAAGGCTGCTTTATTTTAACCAACCACCCTTGGTCTTTAATGATAAAAAACGAACCGCAATTTACCATTCCATCAGGCCGCTGCAAATTAGCTGCAAGTTGTTCCACCTGGGCCCGTTGCCGGATGGTCATTGCCGGCGCAAACCGGTCAAGCACTCCCGCTTGAATTGCAGCAGGCAACCGTTGTAGCTGCTGGCAGCTTACACCCCGATCGGGCGAAACGACCCGGGGCCATTCCCGATCAACCTCCCATTTCACCGCTGTAAGTAGCTGTTGTACCCCACTAGCGGCCATATTAATGTGCGCCACGGCCACCGGATTCTCCTGTTCCAACTGGGGAATAATATGGTGCCGAATCCGGTTACGCTGCACGTCATCCTCCCCGTTTGTTTCGTCATCAAAAAAGCGCACGTGGTGCCGGATAGCATACGTCCGGAGTTCTTCTTTGCGCATTCCTAAAAGGGGACGAATAATACGTAAATTATCCCCAAACGAACGACTTGGTTGAATTCCTTGAAGCCGGTTAACTCGCCCACCCCGAATTAGTTTTTGAATCACGGTCTCTGCCTGATCATCAGCATGGTGCGCCGTTATCAGGGTTGGAATTTTATTTGCTTGCATAACCCGGTTAAAAAAGGCGTACCGAAAATCCCGCGCCGCGGCTTCAATCCCCGTCTTAGGGTGCAGGGCCTGTGCCCACTTAACCTGGTAAAGGGGCAGGCGGTGACGGTGACAATATGCCACTATGTACGCTGTTTCTGCTTGGCTAGCTGTCCGGAGCTGGTGGTCAACATACGCTACGGCAAGGCGTGGCCGCTCTCTTTCAGGTAAGCGTTGGAGAAGGGTAATGAGTGCCATCGAATCACTTCCAGCTGAAACGGCAACGAGAACCAAATGATGTGCAAGGTGAAAAGTCGTCATTGCCCGCCGAAACCGTAATTCAAGTTGGTCTGCCATCTAATCCACCTCCACATTAACCGCTAAAAAATAAGGGCCGTTGACCACCAATGATCCGCAAGCCCTTCATCATGTTTACGTTCGTTCTAACTCCGGCGACCGCCACGACCACCGCGTTTTCCCTCAGTATTATGCTTAATCGTCGCCAACCGGGATTCACTTTCCTTTAGGAAGTTAGCCATCATCGAATCGAAGTCCTTGTTCCCACCAGACCGCTTCCGGCCACGAAAAGCCCCTCCACGGGTCTGACCACCCCGATGATGATCATGCTCATGCCGGTTTTGTTGCGGTCGATCAACCGCCTTTCGGATGGACAAGCCAATTTTCCCGTCATCACCAACACTTAACACCTTAACGGTGACTTCGTCGCCCTCCGTTAGAACATCATGGACATCCTTAACGTATTTATCCGAAACTTCACTAATGTGTACCAGTCCGGTCTGATTATCACCAAGATCAACAAATGCTCCAAAATTAGTAATCCCCGTGACCTTGCCCGTTACCTTTTGTCCAACTTCAATCGCCATAAAAAGACTTGCTCCTCCTAAACATTCCGTTCTCCACGGGAAAATCCCGTATCATTACCTAATTATTATTCGATACATTCGTTTGCGGAAGGTTGTAAACCGTTTCGCCCTTCTTAGTGTAATTATACCGTTGGCGAATTACCTTTTGTACATAGTCGTTATTACTGAGCTGCTGAACTTGTTGGCTAAGGCTAGCATTCCGGGCCTTTACCCGTTGAAGCTTTTGCTTTGCCACCGTCGTTTGCTTGTTCACCTGGTGAGTTTCAACTTCCGCCTGAACAATCCGGATACCACAAAAAAAGGTAACAATTGCAACAACAATTGCTAACAGCCCCATTCGAAACCGCGTTCCACGAGACTGCCGTTCATTTGCCGCATTTTCTTGCTTCTTTTGCTGAAAATAAGCGTTGTCGAGCACCTTAATTTTTGAGCGCTTTGCCACTCGCTTCCACCCCCGTAATCCCGGCTACTTCTAGTGAAAAATTATACCAAGAAGTCCCAGGGTTGTCTAACTACTCCTGCTAACTTTCCTCATTGAACGAACCAAAATCTTCCTTGTAGCTTTCCGAAATCACACGGTATAAATCAGCCGCATCACTCTTCTTAGTTGAATCTTTAATTCCTGTTATTTCAACGGTTAACGTTTTATTTCCAAAATTAATTACAAGTTCATCACCAACTGCTACACTGCTCGATGATTTGGCTGGTTTTTGATTAATTGTAATCCGTCCCTGATCAGCAATCTCCTTTGCAACCGCCCGCCGCTTAATAATCCGAGCCACCTTTAAGTACTTATCCAACCGCATTTTATCCACTCCTCTTCTAACTAATCATGCTCATTCTTATCGTTTCTACCTTGATCCGGGGACTGCTTAACCGTTACTACCTGAGCGACCGCCTGCATAAAGGATTGTAATTCCGTTAGCACTTGCGTCATCGTCATCCGGGGCTGAATTACAAACCGCACTCCTAGATGCCCAGCGCGTTCATCTAAGACAGCGTGCAGGTGAGTTTGGGCGACCGCCTGCAACAACTGCTTAGCCGTCAACAGGTGATCAATCGCTGAATCAAAGGTCACCGTAATCCGCTTATCTTTTTGATCAATTGCCGTAACAAGGGCTGCCGCTGCGTTCATGCGTAACACGCCGACTTCTAGCAAATTAGCGACCGCATCTGGGTATTCACCGAAACGATCAATTAAATCATCCTGAATCTCCCGGTACTCGTCGATTCCCGTTAACTGCCGGATTCGCTTGTACATCTCAATCTTTTGCTGCTGGTCACTAATATAGTCTGCCGGAATGTACGCCTCGATTTCAAGGTTAATTTCCGGGTTTGTCCGACGTTCAGGCTGGTGCCCCTGCTTCCGGGCCACCGCCTCATTCAACATCTGGGTATAAAGATCGTACCCAACCGAATCAATAAACCCGTGTTGCTCCCGTCCCAAAAGGTTTCCGGCTCCACGAATCGAAAGATCCCGCATGGCAATCTTAAAACCCGCCCCTAGTTCAGTAAAGTCCCGGATAGCCTCAAGCCGCTTTTCACTCACCTCGGATAACGCCTTATTTGGTTGGTACATAAAGTATGCGTACGCAATTCGGCTTGACCGGCCAACCCGTCCCCGCAACTGGTAGAGCTGGGCTAATCCCATCCGGTCAGCATCCTCAACAAATAACGTATTCACGTTTGGCATATCAATACCAGTTTCAATAATAGTAGTCGTCACCAAAACATCATATTCGCCTGCCAAAAAATCCATTAAAATACGTTCAATTTGGGGTTCTGGCATTTGGCCATGAATCGCAGCAATCCGTGCTTCGGGAACCAGTGCTTCTAATTCCGTAACTACCCGTTCAATATCATGTACCCGGTTATGCAGGTAAAAAACCTGCCCACCCCGGGCTAGCTCCCGCCGAATCCCCGCAACAATTACATCGTAGTTCTGTTCCAACACGTACGTCTGAATCGGATAGCGGTTAAGCGGTGCAGTCTCGATTACAGATAAATCCCGCACCCCAAGCATTGCCATGTTGAGTGTTCGGGGAATCGGGGTCGCCGTTAACGTCAAAACATCCACGGTGGCCTTCATTTGCTTAAGCCGTTCCTTATGCTTAACGCCAAACCGCTGCTCTTCATCAATAATCAACAATCCCAGGTCATGAAAGTGAACGTCCTTTGACAGGAGGCGGTGAGTTCCTACAATAATATCGAGTTTTCCAGTTTGAAGGTCAGCCAACAAGTGGTGGGCTCCCTTAGTGGTTGTAAACCGGGAAAGCACGCCGACCGAAACGGCGAAGTTCTTAAACCGCTGTTTCATCGTCTCGTAGTGCTGTTGGGCCAAAACAGTAGTTGGTACAAGAAACGCAACTTGCTTACCGTCTAAGACAGCCTTATACGCCGCCCGGAGTGCTACTTCGGTTTTCCCGTAACCGACATCACCAATCAACAGGCGATCCATCGGCCGTTCCCGTTCCATATCACGCTTAACTTCCTTAATACTCCGGAGCTGGTCGGCCGTTTCAGCATACGGAAAAGCATCGTCAAACTCACGTTGATTAGCATCATCTGGGGAAAACGCAAACCCGCGCTTAGCCGCCCGCTCAGCGTACAGGTCAATTAAGTCATCAGCAATATCTTCAACCTTCGCCGCAACCCGTCTCTTCGTCTTCTGCCACTCGGTTCCACCAAGTTTATTAATATGTGGTGGTTTAGCATCTGCCGCCACATACTTTTGAACCCGATCAAGTTGGGTAACGGGGATAAATAATTGGTCATCGCCCCGGTACATGATTGTCATGTAATCCTGGTGCTTTCCGTCAACGGTCATCGTCTTCATGCCCATGTACCGCCCTATCCCATGGTTAACGTGAACCACATAGTCCCCCTTTTTCAGGTCGGTGTATGCCTTCAACCGTTCCGTATTGGCCATCGTTGCCCGTTTTGCACGGTGATGGGTTACCTTGGCGAACAACTCACTGGCTGTTAGCACAACTACTCCCGCAGAAAACATTTCAAACCCCGTTGCTAGTTCTCCTGCAACAACCTGGACCTTTCCTGGCTGCACGTTATTCGGAGTGGTTTTAAAAGCAGCAACCTCAAAGTCAGCGAGGGTCGCCATCACTTTATCCCGCCGCTCCCGTTCTGGAACAAGCAAAACTACGGTCTGGTGTTCATGACACCACCGGTCCAATTCTGCCTTTAGTGCCGGCATTTGCCCGTAAAATCGTTGAACCAGTCGGGTTTGAGCATTTACCAACTGGCTAAACCGTAAATGACCAACACTACGTTCCAACCCGGTAACAAAGAGCTCATAGTGCCCATTAGTTTGTTCAAGGTTCCGGATTGCCACTCCGAACCGCTCATTCTGCGGGAGAAGAGGGTGGCTATTAACCCACTCCTGCTCGTCAGTAACGAGTTCTTGCTCATAATCAGTAATCCGAGCGTAGTCATCAAAAACAACTAAACCGTCATCCGGCAGATAATCCACTAACGTGTTGTGGTCAGGAAACAACTGCGGTCCCAAAACTAAGTGCGCTGGGGTGAGCGCATGCGCTTGTAATCCTGGAAGTAATTGCACCACCTGCTGGGTAACTGCCTCATCCGCCGCCTCACGCTGTCTTTTTTGCAGTTCAGTAACCACCTGTTCCACCACTTCATCAGAAGCAAGTAACGTTGTCGCCGGTGAAATGGTCACCGTTGTGGTGTTCGCGATGCTTCGTTGGTTAGTTTCATCAAACGTACGGAGTGAATCAACCTCAGTATCAAACAAATCAATCCGTACTGGATGGGGTAAATTTAAAGGATAAACGTCCAAAATTGATCCCCGCACTGCAAAATCACCCGGGCGGCCAACCATTTGTTCTCGCTGGTATCCCATCCTGGTTAACTGGGCAACCGTTGCCTCCAAATCAAGATCATCACCCACAGTAATGGTAATGTGGGCCGCCTGCCAAGTCGCTGGAGCTGGAAGATAGTGCCGCATTCCCGCCACTGCGGCCACAACGATTCGCGGTTCCCCGGTCATCAACGCGTTTAGCGCCTGAATTCGCTGCGCCCGAAACTCCGGTGAACTGGTTGCCATCTCAGCTGCCAGTACCTCTTCAAACGGAAAAAGAAACACAGAATCAGGAGCTACGACGTTTTGGAGGTCATCAACAAGTTGTTGGGCCCTAAAGAGTTGATCGCATACAACCACCATGGGACGCTGGGATTGGCGAAAAGCCGCTGCTAGAAGAAGCGTTTTAGCTGATCCCGTCAATCCGGTTATCATATGCCGCCGCCCCTTATTAAGGTTTGCCAACCAATGACGGATATCCTTATTTTGTTCTAACAGCGTTGTAATCTTCACAATCCAGCCTCCTACCCGTTATACTGATTCATTATTTGGTTAAAGTCGCCCGTTAAAATCCACTCCTGCAACCCATCAACGGCCCTGGTAACTGTCTCGTCAAAAGTAATCCGTTCAGGAACACTAAACCGAGAAAGCACCCAATCAACCACCGTCACCTTCGTGGGGTGGCCAATTCCCAACTTCAAGCGCTTAAAGTCCTGCCCACCAACGTGAGCAATAATACTTTTAATGCCGTTATGGCCGCCAGCCGACCCCTTCGCCCGGAAGCGTAACCGTCCTAGTTCCATATCCATATCATCTTGAATGATCATTAATTCGTCACGAGTTACCTTGTAATAATCCATTAACTGCCGGACAGCTCGTCCCGACTCGTTCATGTATGTCGTTGGCTTTGCCAGCAAAACCCGCTCGCCAGCGATATGGGCAGTTCCCATTAATGCATCCCCCTGCACACGGTTAATCGCAACGTCATTCCGCGCCGCCAGTTCATCAATTACCATGAAACCAACATTATGCCGCGTTCCCGTATATTGTTGCCCGATATTTCCCAGACCGACAATCATTTTCATCCATAACTCCTCCAATTTTAACTGCCTACACAAAAAGCCCAGACACAACCGTGCCGCGGGCGACTCATTATTATGTACATTTATTATACAACGGCGCGTAAGTCTTCGGATGATCCATTGATAGCGAAACCGTTTTCTTTTTGCTTGTCGCGGGAATTAAAGCATGGTACATTATGACTAGTGATAACAGTCACAAATACTTACTTAATAGAAGGAAGGACGCACTATGAACAAGCACCATTCAAAAATTATGCTCGTGGGTGACGGCGCAGTCGGCTCCACGATTGCTTACGCCCTCACCCTCGAAGGAATCGGGGCCGAACTTGGAATCATCGACATCAAGAAGGATCACAGCTACGGTGACGCCATTGACCTGGAAGACGCCACGGCTATTAGCGCTCCCAAAAGCATCTATGCTGCCGACTATGCTGATTGTAAGGACGCTGATCTGGTGATTATCACGGCCGGTGTTCCCCGGAAACCCGGAGAGACCCGCTTACAGTTAGTTGGGAAAAACCTCACAATTTTAAAGTCAATCGTTGATCCGGTTGTCCAATCCGGATTTAATGGTATCTTTGTTGTTGTGGCGAACCCCGTTGATGTTCTTACGTACGCAACGTGGAAGCTTTCCGGATTCCCGAAGGAACGGGTCGTTGGAGCAGGAACCGCCCTTGATAGTTCCCGGATTCGGGTTGCCCTTGCTAAGGAATTAGGGCTTGCCGATGCCCGGTCAGTTCATGCATACGTCCTCGGAGAACACGGTGATTCCCAAGTTGCAGCATACTCCGCCGCAACCATTGGGGGCACGCCGCTGTTAACATATGCTTCAGCAAAGGGCGTTTCTACTAGTCGTTTACACGAAATCGAAGAAGACGTTAAACATAAGGGAGGGACCATCATTGCCAAAAAAGGCGCAACCTTCTACGGCATTGGTGCAGCTACAGCCCGGCTATGCAAAGCCATTCTCAACGATGAGCAAAGCGTAATCATTACGTCCGCTTACTTAGACGGCCAGTATGGCATTCACAACGTCTTTACGGGGGTTCCGAGTGTCGTTGGTGGAAATGGACTGGAAGAAATTATCGAAATGGATCTCAGTACCGAAGAGCGCGCTCAACTGCAACATTCCGCAACGGTCCTCCGTGGTGTCTTAGACGATGCACTTAAAGAAGCCGGTATTCCCGATTAATACCCGTTAATTAAAGGCCAAAAGCGTCCTGTTTCCCTGGCACAATGAACTTCATTGCCAGAATTACAGGACGCTTTTTAATTTACCCGTCTCATAAGGCGTTTTTTATGGTATGGTAGACGGGAAATTAAGGTACCGGGAGGATAAACCATGCTAATGAAGGACCTCATTAAGCCGAAGAACAAACTTACAACTGTCAAGGAGGACGCAACGTTAGCGGAAGCGCTCACCATTTTGGAAACATCCGGGTTTCGCTGTGTTCCAATCCTTGACGCAACGGGGAATATCTACCGCGGAAACATCTATAAAATGCATATCTACCGGCATAAATCTCGCAACGGTGATATGCAGCTCCCCGTAACCCACTTGCTGAAAAATGCAACAAAGTTTGTCACCCTAAACTCCCAGTTTTTTACGGTCTTCTTCGCTATCCGTGACCTGCCATACATTACCGTTTTAGATGAAAATAACCGGTTTTACGGGATTCTCACCCATAACCGGCTCCTTAAAATGCTCTCCCAATCGTGGAACGTTGACATTGGTAGCTACGTCCTAACGGTCACTTCGCCAGACGAACGAGGTGACCTTGTTAGCATCGCTAAAATCATCACGAAGTACACCGCCATCGCAAGCTGTATGACACTTGATATTCGAACGGACGGGGAACCCCGTCGCACAATGTTTACCCTGCCGGCCGATGTCACCCCAACGAAACTTAATAAAATTGTAGCGAACCTTAAACGGAAACACTTTGACGTTCCTGAAATCGAAAATCTCCGGGAATAGCACACTAAATTCGCGTTACCCGGAGGACAGCATCCACGTATTCTTTTTTGGGGTGAGCCGCATCATGAACAATAATTGTCCGTTCCGCTACCCGCCACTGGGCATTACCATCCCCCACAATTAATGTATCCCCGGGAACCGGAAGAACTCCCAATTCGACCGTCACTGTCCCTGAATTCCCTCGAAGCGGTTGATCTGCGTTTATTTGTACTCGCCACATCTTTCATCATCCTTACTATTATTGGGGCTAACTTTATTTCAACGGTAAAAAAGCGCGGCAAAACACTCAATGTTCCCGCGATTTTCCGGTATGTAACCGTACTAACCCTACGCTCACCTTTAACGCTTCATCAACGTCGTGCATCACCCGTGAATCCAGGTGGGTTACCCGCTCTGCCAACCGTTGCTTATCAATTGTCCGAATTTGTTCAAGTAACACAACGGAATTCCGTTCAAGCCCGGTTTTCTTAGCCTCCAAGGCAACATGCGTTATCATTCGCGGCTTCGTGATCCGGGAAGTAATTGCCGCAACAACTACTGTTGGACTATACTTATTACCAATGTTATTCTGAATCACCAATACTGGCCGGCTTCCTCCTTGCTCCGAACCAACAACTGGTGAAAGATTTGCGAAGAAGACATCGCCCCGCTTCACGCTATTCTCTGTCAATTAAAATCCCCCAATTACCGTAACCTTAAATTTGCCAGGGATCCGTAACCTCTTCTTGCTGAATTTCCTCCGCAATCGGTCGATTAATTATCCCCATTGCTCCATACCCAGTAATCAATTGTTCCAGGTATGGCTGGTACTTTAAAATATGAGCCACATATTCCGGGTGTGTCATTAAATCCTCTCGTGTAACCCCATAAAAATCACAATATTCCGCTAAATGCTTGTAACCCGTAATATCTGCTTGATTATTATTTTGTCCGTATTCAGTCATGGCGCCTCTGTCCCTTATCAAGTTCTCCAATTCCATAATAAACCACGGAACGGCACGCCAGTCAAGGTTCTTTTATTCACGGTATTCCCGTTTAATTCGATCTGATAAACAACATGTAATTTCGTAGTTAATTGTGTGCGCGTAGTCAGCAACGTCTTGCGGGGTAATCACGCTCCCGTTATTTTCCCCGATTAACGTAACCCGCGTTCCCTGGGGATAAGCGTGAGGTAGCCGAATCATAAACTGATCCATACATACACGCCCAACAATCTCGCAAAAATGGCCATCAACCAATACCTGCGACCCCTGCATTCGCCGAAGCCACCCATCGGCATACCCCATCGGCACTGTACCAATCCATTCATGCCGTTGTGCCGTATAAGTCTTCCCGTATCCAACCGAATCTCCCGGGTTAATTTGCTTAACAAAAACAAGCTCACTCTCAAGGGTCAGGGCTGAGTGAAATCCCGCCGGCATTGCCTGAGCCGTTCCCGCAGGATTCATTCCGTACATTGCCACCCCTAACCGAATTGCATTGCCGCCACATTCTCTGTGCCACAACGCAGCTGCAGAATTAGCAACGTGGATAAACCGGGGAATAACCGGAACAGCTGCCATTAATTCCTTAAACCGCGTCATCTGCTGCTCGTAGTAAGCCGGATTCGGATCGTCCGCCGTTGCAAAGTGGGTAAAGATCCCTTCCAGGTCAAATTCCTGGGAGTGGGCTGCAATAAACCGCAGAGCTTTTTGGAGTTCGTCTGCGCTGGTAAAGCCAATCCGCCCCATTCCTGAATCAAGCGCCAGGTGCACCTTTAATCGCCGGTGTTCCCGTGCTAACAGCGATTGTGCGGCGGTTAAAAAAGCAGTACTGGCAACCGTAACGGAGAGATCGTGCATTGCACTGTATACCGCAGTATTAGCCGACGTTACGCCAAGAACCAAAATCGTTTTAGTAATCCCCGCATTTCGGAGGGCAACTCCCTCGTCAATAACCGCAACACAAAAGCCATCAACGCCTGCTTCCACGGCTGCTTGGGCCACCGGCAACAACCCGTAACCATAAGCATTGGCCTTAACTACCGCAAACAATGACTGATCTGCCGCCATCCGGGACCGTTCCTGCCGGATATTATCCTTAATCGCCCTTAAATCAACAATCGCTTTTGAGTTCCGGTGCTTTCCAATAATCACTTACTTTCCCCTCCGTTTCGTTCAAGAATTACTTCTGTTCCCGCCAACTCATCCGTATGTGTAATGCTGACGTGAGCGAATAACATTCCTTTTCGGGGATGAACGGCAAAGTATGGCTTGCCCGCCTCGTCATTTAAAATAGTAAGGTCGTGAAAGCCCACGCACTTGCCAATTCCCGTTCCCAACGCCTTGCTATATGATTCCTTTGCTGAGAACCGGCCCGCAAGGTATTCAATCCGGCGTTTTGCTGACGGTAATGCATCATACTGCTCACGCTCACGGGGAGTTAGGACGTAATCAATAAAGTGGCGTTTAGCCGCGGCTTGCTTTATTCGGGCTAACGGCGCAACATCAATCCCAATTCCGTAAATCATCCGGTTCCCTCCTTAACTAAATTACTTCTTCTTACGGATCGTGTATCCACTTACCATTCGGCGACGACTATCCTGCCGTGTCCCTGTTCGTTGCTTAGCAGATTTATGAGGAGAATTTCCCCGCTGTTTGCCACTGCGCCGGTGTCCGCGATTATCTTCACGATGCCGCCGGGGAAGCGGTCGTTCCGCCGTGATCCGAACGGGGAGTGTCCGCTGCTGATCCTTAGTTAATTCATCGACAAACGCAGTTACCAAATCAACCGCATCATTTTGCGCCAACAGGTGCCGGGCAACGTCCTCGTATTTAGTATGATCAGTTTGCGCTACTAATTTTTGAATCTGTCGCTGCGCCTGAGTAAGCTGACCCGCAAACGCCTCATCCTGCGTTGGCGGCTTAAGGGGCATCATTCGCTTGTTAGTAAGCTGTTCAATCGCCCGGAGGTATGGCCGTTCATTTCCGGTAACAAAAGTAACCGCAACCCCATGTTTCCCGGCCCGGCCCGTCCGCCCAATCCGATGAACGTAGCTCTCTGGATCCTGGGGAATATCATAGTTATATACGTGGGTCACCGCGGAAATGTCAAGGCCCCGCGCTGCAACATCAGTTGCAACCAAAACCGCTAAGTGGCCCGCACGAAACTGACGCATAACAAGTGTTCGTTGCTGCTGTGTTAAGTCACCGTGGATTCCCCCTACATTAAAGCCGCGGGTTTGTAATCCCCGGGTAAGCTCATCTACCCGCCGCTTAGTACGCCCAAAAATAATCGCATACTGTGGGTGTTGCACGTCTAAGAGCCGAGTAAGGGTATCAAACTTCTCCCGTTCCTGAACCCGCACAAAATACTGATCAACAAGGTCCGTAGTCAACTCCTGCGCCTGTACCTTTACGATTGCCGGGTGCATCATAAACTGCTGGCTGACCTGCATAATTGCTGGGGGCATTGTTGCGGAAAATAGTAACGTCTGCCGCTTAGCAGGGGTATGTTTAAGAATATGCCGGATATCGTCCAGAAAACCCATATCAAGCATCTCATCAGCTTCATCCAACACCACCGTCTGCACGTTACTCAAATCAACGGTATGGCGGTTAAGATGATCAAGTAAACGCCCCGGTGTTCCTACTAAAATCTGGGGCGGTCGCCGTAAATTTCGAATTTGTCGCCGAATATCTGCTCCCCCATAAACAACCTGCACGTGAGCGCACTTCTCCTTCCCCAGTTTGAACAACTCTTCCTGGGTTTGGCTAGCTAACTCCCGGGTGGGGGCAATAATTAACGCTTGAACGACATTCCTTCCCGGATTAATTCGCTGAAGAAGTCCCAACCCGAAGGCAGCCGTTTTCCCGGTCCCTGTTTGGGCCTGACCGACAACATCCGTTCCTGCTAATTCCAGCGGGATGGTCTTTGCCTGAATTGGAGTAGGTGTGGTATATCCACACCGGGCAACCGCAGCAAGTAACTCTTGATCTAAACCTAAATCTGCAAATTGTTCCACGTTTTTCTCCTAACCAACTAACGGTGTTATCAGCGCCGCCAAGACCTTCTCAAGGTGCATACCGTGACTTCCCTTTAACAAGACGATGTCATCGGCCTGCACGGTTGACAATAAATCACTAATTAAAACTGGTTGTTGTGCTAAGGGGTACCAATGAACCTGATCTTTCCCGTAACGGTCAGTTAAAGCATCCGCGAGGTTTTTCATCAGGTTGCCGCACAAATATACTTGCTGGATTTTTCGAGGATCAAGTGCATCAGCTAACGCCGAATGCATGGCAACGCCCTGTTCACCCAACTCAAGCATATCGCCCAAAACAGCAATCCGCCGCCCAGCTGTCGGAACCTGAGCAAACGCCGCTAACACCTCACGCACCGCCGTTGGGTTAGAATTGTACACGTCACTCAGAATACGCATCCCACTTGGCGCAATCCGCCACTCTGTTCGGTTAGCGGTAAGCGCAAACGTCCTTAACGCCTGCCGCATATCAACAACCGGCACCTTAAACAACTGACCCACGCTTAACGCCGCTAACGCATTCATCACGTTATACGTTCCAATCATGTTAACAGTCATCGGCTCGTCCGGCCATGCACTCGCAGTAAACGTTGTCGTCGTCGCATTACCCGCAATTTTCCGGGCAACAAGGTCGTTATTTTTCTGCATTCCAAACGTACGCACGGTCTGCACTAGGTTAGCCGTCCGCGCGCGTAGTAACGGCTCGTCCCCGTTGTATACCAAGGTACCATCCGCTTTTAGCCCGTGAGTAATCTCCATCTTAGCATCCGCAATACGCTCTCGGGTCCCAAAGAATTCAATGTGGGCCTCTCCGATCATGGTAATTACCGCAACGTCTGGCGAAACCAACCTACTCAGCGCATCAAGCTGACCGCTGCGATCCATCCCCATCTCAACAACTAGCACCTCAGTCCGTTCATCCATTCCCAATACGGTAATCGGTACTCCAATTTCATTATTGAAATTAGCGTTTGTCTTATGAACGGTAAAGGTCGTCCCTAGAACCGCCGCAATCATGTCTTTTGTGGTCGTTTTCCCGTTACTCCCCGTTACGGCCACCACCCGCGGATTAACCCGTTTAAGGTAATACCGGGCAAGGCGGTGTAATGCCGCTAACGTATCCGGCACAACAATTGCGGGCAAATCAGCCGGAGCCGGTCCGTGGTCAGCCTGCCATAACGTTGCTACCGCCCCGGCCTGCTTTGCTGCCGCTACGTACGCGTGCCCATCGTGCTCACCAATCAACGGAATAAAAAGCGATCCCGCATCTAACTGGCGACTATCAAACCCCACACTTGTGATTGTCACCTGACCAGCATTCCCCGGTTGGGGAGTTGCAAGTGCTTGAGCAACCTCACTTAACTGCATGTCCATGTCATGTTTTCCTTCCGTTTTTCAAGGGTGGTTCCCCACCCGTTCTCCCCGTTATTGTACCATACCGCGTCTCCGATAAAGTGAGCCTTAACTATATCCTCTTCACCGGTAAAAGTCAATTAAAAAGGGCGCGTCCCCCAATATCGAACCGGGCGTAATGAAAAGCTACTAGCTACACAAAGCACAAATTACAACAAACACGGCAACTGATTTTCCCCACTCAATCCGTTCGTTTTAACGCCAAATTAACCCCAAAAACAAGGAGACTGCGTTTCTTGCAACAGTCTCCTTACCTTACCGATTAATCATTTAATTACATTTCTTCCAACCGTTTAATTCTGTCAGCCACTGGTGGGTGAGTGTCAAAAAGATGAGTCCATGACCGCTTTTTGAACGGGTTAGCAATGTATAATCCAGCACTACTAGCATCAGCCGCCTTCATTGGTTCACTATCAGTAATCTTTTGTAATGCGCTGATTAACCCCTGCGGATTCCGGGTTAGTTCAACCCCCGAGGCATCAGCCAGGTATTCCCGGTTCCGGGAGAGTGCCATTTGCGCAAGGGAAGCTGCTAATGGCCCTAGTATAAGAACCAGCACTGCGCCCACGGCAAACACAACTGTTAATACGCCGTTCCCGTTGTCTTCATCATCCCGGTCACCCTGGCCGCCACCCCACCAAAAGAAACGCATTCCCATACTCACTAGCACAGAAACAACTGATACTAAGGCGAGCGAAATGGTCTGGAGTCGAATATCGTAGTTGCGAATATGGGAAACTTCGTGGGCAATTACCCCTTCTAATTCTTCGCGATTCAGCCGGGCTAACAGTCCCTGCGTTACCGCAACGGCAGCTTTCTCCGGTCGATTCCCCGTCGCAAATGCATTGGGACTAGGATCATCAATGATAAACACCCGTGGCATGGGGACGTTCGCCGCCAAAGCCATATCTTCTACTATGTGCCACAATTCCGGGTACTCAGCAGCTGTATGAACCTCCCGGGCATGGTTCATATCCATGACGATTTCGGTTGACTGACTCCACGTAACGATAAAATAGATGACTCCCAAAACCACCGCAGCAACTAATCCCGCACTAATACTTCCAAAGAATAAGTCACCAACAGCTGCGCCCACGGCCGCAACTAACAAGATAAAAGCCGTAAGCACATAAATTGTCCGTCGTTTATTCTGCGCAATTTGCTGAAACAACACGGCCCATCACCACCTAGAACTTAACTTCCGGAACCTGCTGAGCCTCAGCCGGCGCCTGCAAGTAGTCAACTTTAGTTAAGCCACTCAGCCGCGCAATGATATTCGTTGGAAACATAACTAATTTCTGGTTAAAATTAGCTGCTTGGTTATTAAAGAGTTGCCGGGAGTACGCAATTTTATTTTCTGTATTACTTAATTCTTCCTGTAACTGGGAAAATTCTGCGCTGGCTTTTAAATCAGGATAATTTTCTGACAACGCAAAGATCGACTTTAAGCTATCAGTAATCTGATTAGAGAGTTCCATTTTTTGCTGATGGTCACCTGCCGGAACGTTGACTAACTGGTTCCGTAACTGAACAACCTGTTCAAAGGTACTCTTTTCGTGCTTAGCATATCCCTTAACCGTGTTAACTAAATTAGGAATTAGATCGTTTCGCCGCTGAAGTTGAACATCAATCTGGCTCCACGCCTCTTCGGTATACACCTTAGCCCGCTGAAGACCGTTATATAAAACGATGTAGCCGCCAATCAAAATAACGGCCAACACAATAATGATGATGAATAACCATTCCATCGTAGCTACCTCCTTGGAATTAACTATGAAATGAACGTAGGCCAATCATAGCATATTTAATCCTAAACCCAAACAATTATTAACAAAAAAAAAAGGGAGCCCAAAAGCTCCCCGCGCAGAACCATCTTAAAAGACAGCGGAATAACCGCTCCACAACGGTCATTCCCTTCCCCACAATCCGGTGGTACGAAAGCCTGCAAGTACGTGTGGTCGGTGCGCCGCAGCGCTGACCACCTCGACTCATCGCATCAGGATCCATCCTAACTTATTTTAAAGAAAAACGCAACGATAATAATTGACATGCGCCTCAGCCGAGCGTTAACATGACATTGTGTCGTATGACATATTGTCATACGACAATACACGTTAGCGTTAAAGGAGGAGCTTATGCCAACCCAAACATTCTTAAACCTTCCCCAGAAGAAACGCCACCGCTTAATTGACGCGGCTATTCAAGAATTTTCCCGTGTTCCTGTTAGCGACGCAACTATCAGCCACATTATCAAACAAGCGAAAATTCCCCGGGGAAGCTTTTACCAGTACTTCGCGGATAAGTTTGATTTGCACCACTACATCATCGGCCAATTTCGCACATCATGGATTAACCAGTGGCGTAATTTCCAGATTGAAAACCATGGGAACCCCTTTGCCGCTATTCGGCAACTCTTCCCCATTATTCTTGACGACATTACATCCCCGCAGTACTACCGTTTCTGGCAAAACACCTTTATTACCTTTCGCGATCACCAAATGCAACCCAGCCAAAAAAAGGGACACCTAGCCAAGAAACCAATTCTCACCACACAAAACGTCGCTCTTGACCACCTAGCGATTACCGCTGATCAACTTTCCCTACTTCAACAGGAGTTATTCGCCACCATTTTCTTTGGGATCCGCTTATATATCATGGCAAGTTACCGCGGGGAAGAACATCCCCGCCAGCAAACCCTTGACCAATTCAACACGTTAATATCCTGGCTAGAAAACGGCGTTGTGAAACGGAGGGATTCATATGATTAAGCTCATTCGTAATCGGCTCCCCAAGAAAGCCATCGTAGGGTCATTTATCTTTATGCTGATCCAAGTCATTACCCTATTATATTTACCAACATTAACGGCTAACATCGTCAACAACGGGATTGCCAGGGGGAACTTACATGCCATCGTTCGCATTGGGATAATCATGCTCTTCTTCTCCCTAATCAGTGTGGGAGCGGCGGCGGCCAACGCTTTTTTCTCTGCCCAAGGTTCCCAAAAGCTCGGGCAACGATTACGAAGCGCTGTTTTCCGAAAAGTCATCACCTCTTCCCGTGCTGAACGGGAACACTTCGGCACGTCATCCCTAATCACCCGAACAACAAACGACATTATGCAGATTCAAAACGTCGTCTTAATGTTCCTGCGACTAATGATGATGGCCCCGTTAATGTTAATCTGTGCTAGCATCCTAGCCTACGCTAAGAGTCCCACCCTAACACTAATCTTTATCATTGTCCTTCCAGCCCTCGCCCTGCTAGTCGGCATCATCGTGTACTTTGCCAGCCCGCTTTTTGCGGCCATGCAACACAAACTCGACGCCGTTAACCGGGTCTTCCGGGAAGGCTTAACGGGGGTGCGCGTTATCCGGGCGTTCCGCCAGGACCAGTTTGAACAAGAACGGTTTGACAACGCTAACCGGGATTATACGCAAAATGCCGTGAAAGTATACAGCATTACTGCATTGATGCTCCCCATTGCAACCCTCATTATGAGTTCGACCAACGTTCTTATCACGTACTGGGGGAGCCGCCTCATTGCGGTGCAAGCAACGATGGTCGGAAACATGATGGCATTCATCGCTTACGCTACCCAGATTTTAATTAGCTTCATGTGGCTTGCAATGGTGTTTGTTCTCGTTCCCCGCGCTCAAGCCTCTGCCAAACGGCTAAACGCCGTTTTAGACACAACTAGCTCAATTGTTAATCCACAGCACCCAACGTCAATCAGAGATAAGGTTGCCTCCCTGGAATTTACCGCCGTGCAGTTTACTTACCCGGGCGGCAGTGCTCCTGCTTTGAGCGGAATCACCTTCTCCGCTTATGCCGGGGATACGGTAGCCGTAATTGGAAGTACCGGTTCAGGAAAAACCTCCCTGGTCAACCTTATCCCGCGTTTTTACGCTCCAACTGCTGGTGCTATTCGGGTCAACGGGGTCCCCGTTCAAGCGATTAGCCTCCACGAGCTTCGCAATCAAGTTGCTCTAGTCCCCCAAAAAGCGACTCTTTTTAGCGGAACAATTAGAAGCAACATGTTGTGGGGAAATAAAGACGCAACGGATGAAGAAATCTGGCACGCTTTAACCATTGCGCAGGCAGCTGACTTTGTGCGCTCCTTGCCGGACCAACTTGACGCTACCGTTGACCAGGAAGGCGCTAACTTCTCCGGAGGGCAACGGCAACGGTTAGCGATTGCCCGGGCACTGGTGAAAGACGCCAGTATCTACGTTTTTGATGATTCATTTTCCGCACTAGACTTCCAAACCGATGCCCGCTTGCGGGCCGCCCTTAAACATGATCCACGAATGAAGAACCGCGTGGTCGTCATCGTCGGTCAGCGAATTGCAACCGTAGCGGATGCCGCTCCAATCATCGTGTTGGATCACGGAAAAATGATTGGCCGAGGAACCCACCAGGAACTCTTGGCAACCAACACCGTTTACCAGGACATTGTTTACTCGCAATTAAGAAAGGAGGATGATCACCGTGACGAAAAGTGTTCGCAGTAAGGTCCAAAAACCCAAAAACTTCTGGAAAACAACGGGACGCCTTTTGATTTACATGAAAAACCGGTTGTTTACCATCGCCATCGTGCTCGTCCTGGCGGTAATTGGTCAAGTTTGTCAGATTCAAACACCAAAGATCCTCGGAGAAGCCACCACAACCATCTTTAAGGGAGTTATGCAGGGAACTGCGATGCAAAAGGCGGGAATTCCTATGAAGCACTGGCCAATTGATTTTGCCCGGATCGAGCACATCCTTCTAATTGTCCTAAGCCTATACGTTATCGCAGCAATTCTTTCGTTTGGACAACGCCTAATTATGAACGTACTCGCCCAACACTCCGTTTACCAGATGCGTAAACAAATGAAACATAAGATGATGACCGTGCCGGTCCATTACTACGACGACCACAATAACGGGGACATCATTAGTACCGCCATCAACGACCTGGATAACATTTCATCAACCCTCCAACAAACCCTCACTCAGTTAGTAACAGCCATTGTCCAGTTGGTGGGAACATTCTGGCTAATGCTGACCATCAGTTGGAAATTGACCCTTTTAATTATCCTGGCCATTCCGGTAAGCACTATTCTGGTAGGAATTATCGCCCCCCAATCACAAAAGAACTTTACTGCTCAGCAAAATCACCTGGGATTATTAAATAACCAGATTGAAGAAAACTACGCCGCCCAGGAAGTCGTGCAGGCGTTTGCCCGTGAAGAGGACGTAATTACCCGGTTTGAACGAGAAAACGAGCAGGTTTACCAGGCATCATGGAAGGCCCAGCTCTTTTCAGGTATCATGCAGCCACTAATGCGGCTTGTTAGCAACCTTAGCTACGTGGTAGTGGCAATCGTCGGGGGAATTGAGGTCACCCATGGCCAAATTTCACTGGGGAACGTCCAAGCAATGCTGCAATACTCGACCAACTTCTCGCAGCCAATTATGCAGCTGGCCAACTTAGCTAACACCATTCAGCTGACAATTGCGTCGGCTGAGCGGGTCTTTGGGGTACTCGATGAACCGGACATGAAAGAGCCAACGACCACCATGCCCCCAGAAAAGGAGCCCGCTGGGATTATTGAATTCCAACACGTCCGGTTCCACTATCCGAATGCTACGGAACTAATGACCGACTACAACCTAACGATTAAACCAGGACAAATGACGGCTATTGTGGGCCCAACCGGAGCGGGAAAGACCACCATCATCAACCTCCTCGAACGGTTCTACGACGTGACTGACGGGGTCATTCGGTTAAACGGACAAGACACTCGCACAATGAGCCGGGAAAAGGTGCGTTCCCACTTTGCAATGGTGCTTCAAGATACCTGGCTGTTTACCGGAACCATTTGGGATAACCTAAAATACGGCCGGGAAGAAGCTCGCGACGAGGAAATTTATGCCGCGGCCAAGGCAGCCTCCGCTGATGCGTTTATCCGTCAACTACCTGATGGCTACCAAACGGTCCTAACGGAAGGCTCAGCCAACATTTCCCAGGGCCAACGCCAACTCCTAACCATTGCCCGGGCCTTTGTAGCCGATCCGGAAATTTTAATTCTTGATGAGGCCACCTCCAGTGTTGACACTAGAACTGAACTGCAGATTCAACATGCCATGAATCGGCTCTTAAAAAATCGAACCAGTTTTGTAATTGCACACCGGCTATCTACGATTCAAAGTGCGGATCAAATTATCGTGATGAACCACGGTCAAATTGTTGAAACCGGAACACACAACACGCTCTTAGCGCAAAATGGGTTCTACGCCGACCTGTATAATTCTCAATTTGAGGGGAACGTAACAATGGACGAAGGAGGGTTAGCATGAATAAACGCTTAATAATCACCATCGCAACGATTCTTAGCCTCAGCGGCCTTGTTGCCGGTTGCCAGTCGCGGATTACAACTACGGCAAGAACGTACCAACAAACGGGTATGGTCGCGACCATTAAGGGCCATGCTGCTGGCAAAACCATCAAATACCGGATTGGAAGTGAAACGATACACACAGCTACCATCCACAATAATTCGTTTGTCGTTTCAATAGCACCAACTACGCACCAACAAACCGTTACCCTAAGTGCACCTAACACCTCACAACACAAGGTAACGGTTAAGGCCGCTAAGCCACTAGGAAACTACCGCCAGTTTGCCCGGCGATACAACCAGGTTATTACAATGGCACAACTATCGTCAGAACAGCAACACCAACTACAGGCAACTCCCCAGCTAAAACACAATCCCCAGGCGGCCCAAAACAATCCACAGCTTCTACAGCAAACACAGCAGGCTCAAAAAAACCTTAATCAAGCCCGTCAAAAGGCCCGTGCATCCCAGCTTCCCGCATACCACCAGGGCATCCATCCCTTGGTTAAAACGGCCAGTTACACCCTGCGAGGGAACATGCAAGAGAACCAGTTGATGGGCGTAACCATGATTATCCCCCTCCGCAATCTCAAAAATAAGCAGGCTGCCCGGCAATTTGGAACCGCCTTTATGGCCCTTAGTCAAGCATGCGGGGCGAATGGTAAACAAGTTCTCCAGGCATTTAAACGGGCCACTGATCACCAAAAAGAACAACAAACAACTCTTAAGACGATTACCAACCACGGCGTCCACTACCAGGTTGCCTTCTCCCCCAACGGGTTATACGTCTACATTACTAAGTGAATAACTTTACGGTAAACAAAAAGAAGCCAGCTCCCATAACGGAATCCTGGCTCCTCTTTTTTATCCCCTTATTTCGTTCTAATTAACGGAATCGGGTTGATTATCATCGTTCATCTTAAGCTGACTTTCGACGTCGGAAATCGAGTATACGCTGTCCGTTGCAATTGCATCGGGCGTTTCCGGCTCGATGTTGCGGTACTTCGGCATCCCCGTTCCGGCTGGAATCAGCTTCCCGATAATGACGTTTTCCTTCAAACCAACTAGCGGATCGTTCTTGCCCCGAATAGCAGCATCCGTCAGTACCCGGGTTGTTTCCTGGAATGATGCAGCGGATAAGAAACTGTTGGTTTCCAATGACGCCTTAGTAATTCCAAGAAGGACTGGACGGGCCGTTGCTGGTGTCTTACCGGCATACAAAGCCTGCTCGTTATTATCGGTAAAGTCACCGATATCAAGTAGCGTCCCCGGCAGCATATCAGTTTCACCCGGATCCATGACACGAACCTTGCGCAACATCTTCCGGGCCATAACCTCAACGTGCTTATCGGCGATGTCCACCCCTTGCATCCGGTAAACCTTCTGAATTTCGGCCAAAATATACTTTTCGGTTGAAAGGGTGTCACGAACCTGAATCAGTTCTTTCGGGTCAATCGAACCAACCGTTAATGGGTCACCCCGGTGAACTTCATCACCCTCAGCGACCTTTAAGACAGAAGTGAACGGGAGGTCATACGTCCGCGTATCCGTCTCACCCTTAACGGTGATTGTCTTTGTCCGTTCGGCCGGATTCTCCTCAATTGCGTCAATTACCCCTGTAACCTCAGTAATGATTGCCCGTCCTTTCGGGTTCCGGGCTTCAAAGATTTCTTCGACACGCGGTAACCCTTGGGTGATATCGTCTCCGGCAACCCCACCTTGGTGGAAGTTTCGCATCGTCAGCTGCGTCCCTGGTTCACCAATTGACTGGGCAGCCACCGTTCCGACGGCTTCACCCACTTCAACGGCATCCCCAGTTGCCATGTTCCGGCCATAGCACTTCTTACATACCCCATGCCGAGTATTGCAAGTAAATGCTGACCGAATCGTGACACGCTTAATTCCCGCATCAACGACACGCTGCGCGTCATCTTCGTCCATTAAGTGACCGGCCGGAACAAGCGTTTCGCCTGATTCTGGGTCATGAATGGATTTCATCGTGTACCGCCCAAGAATTCGATCGTACAGTGGTTCCACGATTTCGCCGTTGTCGTCCCGGATATCCGTAACAATCAGTCCGCGGTCGGTGCCACAATCCTCCTCGCGAACAATCACGTCCTGGGCCACATCAACTAACCGCCGGGTCAGATACCCAGAGTTAGCCGTCTTCAATGCGGTGTCCGTCATTCCTTTCCGGGCTCCGTGAGAGGAAATAAACATTTCCATCACGGATAATCCTTCCCGGAAGTTTGAGATAACTGGCAGCTCCATTGTCTTCCCGTTCGGGGCAGCCATCAAACCACGCATCCCAGACAATTGCGTGAAGTTGGAAATGTTTCCCCGCGCTCCAGAATCTGACATCATCTGGATTGGATTAGACGGGTCAATATCTTCAACCAGCCGCTGCTGGATCTGATCCTTAGCATCGTTCCAAATTGAAATGACCTGATTATACCGTTCGTCATCCGTAATAAGCCCCCGCCGGAACTGTTTAGCTACCATTGCAACCTTCTGCCGCGCTTCCGCCACAATTTCTGGCTTTTCAGGAACTTCCGTTACGTCGATGAACCCAACGGTTAATCCAGATTTTGTTGATTCAAAATACCCAAGATCCTTCATCCGGTCCAGCAGTTCGGACGTTTCTGTCACCTTGAACTTCTTGTAAACGGCAGCAATGATATCCGACAAGAACCCAGACTTAAATGGTGGAACAATGTCCGTCTTGTTCATGTAATCCATGATATCTTGCCCTGGTTCAAGGAAGTACTTGTCCGGAACCTGTCCGTACAGATTATCGTCTGTTGGCTCGTTAAGGTACGGAAAATCGGTTGGCAAAATCTCGTTAAAGATTGCCTTCCCGGCCGTCGTTACCATGATCCGTTCCTTCTGCCAGGCAGTAAACGGCTTTCCTTGCTTAGCGAGTGAAGCGGTCTCCAATCCAATCCGCGTGTGCAGGTGGACGTAGTTATTTTGATAGGCTAACCGAACTTCGTTAACGTCCTTAAAGATCATGCCTTCACCCTCACGACCCCGTTCTTCTGTCGTGATGTAGTAGTTCCCAATCGTCATATCCTGGGATGGCGAAATAATTGGTTTCCCATCCTTAGGTGCCAGAATATGATGAGCAGCCAGCATTAACAGCCGGGCCTCTGCCTGAGCTTCCGCTGACAGCGGAACGTGGATCGCCATTTGATCCCCATCAAAGTCGGCATTGTAAGCCTCACATACCAGCGGGTGCAGCCGCATAGCCTTTCCATCAACCAGCTTTGGTTCAAAGGCCTGAATTCCTAGCCGGTGCAATGTAGGTGCCCGGTTCAACAGAACAGGGTGTTCCTTGATGACATCTTCTAGAACATCCCAAATATCGTCATCCTGCCGTTCAATTTTCCGCTTGGCATTCTTAATGTTAGAAGCCATATCCCGCTTTTCCAATTCGTGCATCAAGAATGGTTTGAATAATTCAAGTGCCATTTCATGCGGAATTCCCATCTGGTTTAAGCGCAGGCTTGGGCCAACATCAATAACGGAACGACCGGAGTAATCAACCCGCTTTCCTAGCAGGTTCTGCCGGAACCGTCCCTGCTTTCCCTTTAACATGTGGGAAAGGGACTTTAATGGCCGGTTTCCCGGGCCGGTAACTGGCCGGCCACGCCGCCCGTTATCAATCAGGGCATCAACGGCTTCTTGCAGCATCCGCTTTTCGTTTTGGACGATGATTCCCGGGGCGTTTAGGTCTAGCAATTTCTTTAACCGGTTATTCCGGTTAATAACCCGCCGGTACAGGTCGTTAAGGTCAGACGTTGCAAACCGCCCACCTTCAAGCTGAACCATCGGTCGTAAGTCAGGCGGAATTACTGGAATAGCATCCATTACCATCCACTCCGGCCGGTTTCCCGACTTCAGGAATGCTTCAAGGATATCTAACCGGCGAACTGCCCGGGTCCGCTTCTGGCCCGTTGCTTCACGCAGTTCATCCTTTAATTCGGCACATTCCTTTTCCAGGTCAACGTCGGCTAACAATGTCCGCACTGCTTCCGCTCCCATGCTAGCCTGGAACTCGCTGCCAAACTCTTCCCGTTTTTCCCGGTACTCCTGCTCGGTTAGCAGCTGTTTCTTTTCAAGCGGTGTTTCTCCCGGATCCGTAACTACATACGACGCAAAGTAGATAATTTCTTCCAGTGCCCGGGGGCTCATATCCAGGACAAGTCCCATCCGGCTTGGAATCCCTTTAAAGTACCAAATATGAGTTACTGGTGCAGCCAACTCAATGTGGCCCATCCGTTCGCGCCGAACCTTGGCGTTCGTGATTTCAACCCCACACCGGTTGCAAACGTCACCCTTATACCGGATACCCTTGTACTTTCCACAGGCACATTCCCAGTCCTTTGTTGGCCCGAAAATCCGCTCGTCAAACAGCCCATCCTTTTCGGGCTTCAACGTCCGGTAGTTAATTGTTTCAGGCTTCTTGACTTCCCCGTAAGACCAACTCCGGATCTTATCGGAGGAAGCTAAGCCAATCTGCATGCTATCGAATTTATTAACATCGATCACTGAACCAACCTCCCTTTCGTTGTGTTATCCATTATTCTGCATCGTTATCCGTTGCCGCATCATCAGAAGCACCGTTTCCTTCGGTCTCCTGCTTCTTTGCAGCTTCTTCCTTTGCCTTCTTTGCAGCCTGTTCCCGGGCTACCCGGCTCAGTGCATCGACGTTAACGATGTTATCGTCTTCTTCGTCCATGTCGCGCAGTTCGATTTCCTTCTTATCAGGATCTAGAACCTGCATATCTAGTCCCAATGCTTGCAGTTCCTTAACAAGCACCCGGAAAGATTCTGGTACTCCTGGCTGTGGAATCGGTTCGCCCTTAACGATCGCCTCGTAAGCCTTAACACGCCCCACAACGTCATCTGACTTGTACGTTAGAATTTCTTGCAGGGTGTATGCAGCCCCGTAAGCTTCCAGCGCCCACACTTCCATTTCACCAAACCGCTGGCCACCAAACTGAGCTTTTCCTCCAAGTGGCTGTTGGGTAACTAGTGAGTACGGTCCAATTGACCGGGAATGAATCTTATCTTCAACCATGTGGGCAAGTTTCATGTAGTACATGACCCCGACAGCAATTCGGTTATCAAATGCTTCCCCGGTACGGCCATCGTACAAGACTGACTTCCCGTCGTCCGGTAACCCAGCTTCCCGAAGCGCATCCCACATGTCTTCGTCGGTTGCTCCGTCAAAGACTGGTGATGCCACGTGCACACCAAGTTCCTTTGCAGCCATTCCAAGGTGTAAGTCCAATACCTGCCCGATATTCATCCGGGATGGAACCCCCATTGGTGACAACATGATGTCAATCGGCGTTCCGTCAGGCATAAACGGCATATCTTCTTCGGGGATTACGATTGAGACCGTCCCTTTGTTTCCGTGCCGACCAGCCATCTTATCACCAACTTGGAGCTTCCGTTTCTGGGCGATGTAAACCCGAACCATCATGTTAACACCTGGTGAAAGTTCATCGCCGTTTTCCCGGGTGAAAATCTTAACATCCTGGACGATTCCGCCACCACCGTGAGGAACCCGCAGGGAAGTATCCCGAACTTCCCGAACCTTTTCACCAAAGATAGCGTGCAGTAACCGCTCTTCAGCGGATAGTTCTGTCATTCCCTTTGGCGTCACCTTTCCGACCAGAATATCACCATCGTGCACTTCCGCTCCAATCCGGACAATTCCAAATTCATCGAGGTCCTTTAAGGCATCCTCCCCAACGTTTGGAATTTCACGCGTAATTTCTTCCGGCCCAAGTTTAGTATCCCGTGCTTCACTTTCGTGTTCTTCGATGTGAATTGACGTGTACACGTCTTCCTTGACCAGCCGTTCGTTAATAGCAATGGCATCTTCGAAGTTGTACCCGTCCCAAGTCATGAACGCAATCAGCGGGTTTTGCCCCAGCGCTAATTCACCCTGATCCATTGCTGGCCCGTCTGCTAACACTTCATCAGCGTCGACCTTTTCACCCACACGGACAATCGGAGTCTGGTTGTAGTTCTTTCCTCCGTTTGACCGGCGGAACTTCATTAACTTGTACGTGTCCAGGGACCCATCCTCACGCCGAACACGAATTTCCTTCGCATCCACGTACTCAACCGTCCCAGCATTTTTACATAGTAAGGCTACTCCAGAGTCGTGCGCTGCCTTGTATTCAATCCCCGTTCCAACAAGCGGAGCGTGCGGCTCAATTAAAGGCACAGCCTGCCGCTGCATGTTAGCCCCCATTAGGGCCCGATTAGAGTCATCGTTTTCCAGGAATGGAATACATGCCGTTGCAACGGCAACAACCTGCTTCGGTGACACGTCCATGTAGTCAACTTTATCCACGGAAATTTCAACGTTATCATCCTTATGCCGGGCCATAACCACCTTGTCCTTAAAGGAACCGTCGTCGTTTAACGGTGAGTTAGCCTGAGCAACAACGTAGTTATCTTCCTCGTCAGCTGTCAGGTAGTCAATCTTGTCTGTAACCTTATGAGTATCCCATGAAACGCGGCGGTATGGTGTTTCAATGAATCCGTACTTATTGACCCGCGCGTAGGTTGACAAGCTGTTAATCAAACCAATGTTTGGCCCTTCAGGTGTTTCAATCGGACACATCCGGCCGTAGTGCGTGTAGTGCACGTCCCGGACTTCGTATCCAGCCCGGTCACGCGTCAACCCGCCCGGTCCAAGGGCTGATAACCGCCGCTTATGCGTTAATTCGCCAAGCGGATTCGTTTGGTCCATGAACTGGGATAACTGGGAGCTCCCAAAGAATTCCTTGATTGAAGCGACCACCGGCCGAATGTTAATTAATTGCTGGGGCGTTACCGTAGCGGTATCCTGAATGGACATCCGTTCACGAACAACCCGTTCCATCCGGGAAAGCCCAATCCGAAACTGGTTTTGGAGCAGTTCACCCACGGAACGAATCCGCCGGTTCCCTAAGTGGTCAATGTCATCCGTCGTCCCAATCCCTTCCTGCAAATTAAAGAAGTAATTAATGGATGCCACAACATCAGCTGGCGTAATGTGCTTGTAGTTCAAGTCAACGTTTCCGTTACCAATCATGTTTAATTCTTGCTCTGGATTTTGCTCAGAGTAGACCTTAATAATCTGGAGTTTCATCGGCTCTTGAACAACACCATCTTTAGCCGGATGGAACGTAACCATCTTGAAGTCGTCCCGTTTCAGGTACGGTGCCAACTTATCCATTACCCGCTTATCCAGCAAATCGCCCTTCTTAACAAGAATTTCACCCGTATCCGGGTCTGCTAACGTTTCGGCAACCCGCTTGTTTAACAGCCGCCGCTTTAAATCAAGCTTCATGTTCATCTTATAACGACCAACAGCTGCCAAATCATAGCGCTTTGGGTCAAAGAACCGGGCTGTCAGCAAGCTCCGTGCTGAGTCCGCCGTCTTCGGTTCCCCCGGCCGTAACCGCTCGTAAATGTCCTTTAGTGATTCCTCTACCCGGGAATCTTCCGTGTTCTTATGGATATCCTTTTCCAGCGTCAACATTAAGCTGTCAGTTTCTCCGAGCATCTCAATGATTTCACTATCAGAGCCATACCCCAAGGCCCGAATCAGCTCGGTAATTGGAAGTTTCCTCGTCCGGTCAATCCGCACGTACCCGATATCCTTGGTATCCGTTTCGTATTCAAGCCAGGCACCCCGGTTAGGAATTACGGTCGTCCCGTAACTTGTCCGGCCGTTCTTATCAACTTCAGAGTTGTAGTACACCCCTGGAGAACGAACCAGCTGGGAAACAATTACCCGTTCAGCCCCATTGATAATAAACGTTCCTTGCTTGGTCATCAGCGGAAAGTCCCCAAAGAAAACATCCTGGGACTTAATCTCGCCAGTTTCCTTATTAATTAGGCGTAAGGTAACGTGTAACGGCGCCGAGTAATTAGCATCGTGCTGCCGCGCTTCCTCCACCGTATACTTTGGTTCCAATAACTGGTAATCAACAAATTCAAGCGATAGGTTCCCGGCGAAATCTTCAATTGGCATGATGTCTTCGAACATTTCGCGTAACCCTTCATCGAGGAACCAATTGTACGAATTCGTCTGAATTTCGATCAAATTCGGGAGATCCAAAACTTCCTTGATTCGGGAGTAACTTCTCCGTACACGGTGCTTGCCGTATTTTACCAAGTGTCCTGCCAAGCTGTTCACCCCTCATTAAGATTCCGCAAATTTAGCAATATTACATTTTTGTTACAAATCTCCAAAAATCACCCTTACCAGGGCTTTTGTAGCAAAAAAAAACCAAAAACAGTTTCAAACGGTCCATCCCGCCATCACTATTTTTGCTTCTTCATAACCCAGCATGGACAATAGATCACACTGAGTTGCTAAATTCACAGTTTTTTCAACTACGTATTCTACCTTGAATCTACTAATAAGTCAACGGTATCCTTACTTAGGCGTTACCGTAATTTGCCCCCGCCGGGCACCAACGGTCACCGTCATTCCTGCAGTTACCGTTCCTGCTAAAATTGCAGTACTCAACCGGTCCCCAATCAACCGCTGCAAGGCACGCCGCAATGGCCGTGCCCCGTACTCCGGTTTATAACCAGCATCCACAACCGCATCAACGGCTGCCGGAGTTATTTGAAGCCGAATTTTCTGATTGTCAAGGCGCGCCGCCAATGGTTTCACCATCAACCGCACAATTTGCCGGAGCTGTGGTTTAGTTAGTGCATGAAAGACAAGCACGTCATCAACCCGGTTAATAAATTCAGGACGAAAATGGCGTTTCACCGCCGCATGCACCGCAGTCGCCATCGCATCGTAATCATCAGCGGCGTTAACCGCGCCAAACCCAACGCTTTTTTCGTCGCGCAGCGTGGTGGCACCAAGGTTTGACGTCATAATGATGATCGTGTTTCGAAAATCAACTTTCCGGCCCTTTGAGTCAGTCAAAAAGCCGTCATCCAAGACCTGGAGCAAAAGGTTAAACACGTCCGGATGAGCCTTTTCAACCTCATCAAACAATACCACCGAATACGGGTGTTGGCGAACCTGTTCGGTTAGCTGTCCTCCCTCATTAAACCCAACGTATCCGGGCGGGGATCCAACTAACCGGCTTGCGTTAAACCGTTCCATATATTCACTCATATCGATCCGAATCAGACTTGCCGCATCACCAAACACACTTGCCGCTAACGCCTTTGCGAGTTCTGTTTTTCCCACCCCCGTCGGTCCTAAAAACATAAATGAACCAAGGGGCCGCTTGGATGAACTGATCCCACTCCGGGCCCGCCGAATTGCCCGGGCAACCGCACTGACCGCCTCATCCTGACCAATTACTTGCCGGTGAAGTTCCCGTTCAAGGTGCACAAGACGCTGCTGCTCACTCCGGGTAATTCGGGTAACTGGAATCCCCGTCCACGCCGCAACTACTGCCGCAACATCTTCCGCCGTAACGGTTCCATGTACCCGGGGCTGTTTTCTACGACCAGACGCTCTCCTTAGCTGCATTGCCCGGGAAAAATCCCCCTGTTCAAGTGCCCCTTGGAACTGCTGGCTCTTATCATCCCGGCCATCATTCTGATTCTTACGTTGAGCAACACGGAGCTGAACGTGGGCTGCTGCCTCATCCATCAAATCAATCGCTTTGTCCGGCAGCTGCCGGGCAGGGAGGTACCGCACACTAAGGCGAACCGCTGCATCCAAGGCAGCATCACTAATTCTTACCCCGTGATGCTGTTCGTACCGGGGACGCAACCCCCGTAAAATCATTCTTGCCTGTTGCGCGCTTGGCGCCGCCACCGGAACCCGGGCAAACCGCCGTTCGAGGGCGGGATCCGCTGCAACGTACTTTTGAAATTCTGCCTGGGTAGTTGCCCCGATTACCTGAACAGCGCCCCGAGCCAAAGCGGGTTTCATGATATTCGCCGCATCAATTGCTCCTTCCGCGCCTCCAGCACCAACGAGGGTATGTAGTTCGTCAACAAAAAGTATAACGTGCCCATCCCGGTTCACCTCAGCCAGCACCTCTTTTAATCGGTCTTCAAATTCTCCCCGGTACTTTGTCCCCGCAACAAGCGCCCCCATCTCAAGGGCCATTAACCTTACCGAGTATAGGGATGGCGGAACCTTTCCCGCAACAATCTGCTGAGCGAGGCCCTCCACAACCGCGGTTTTACCAACCCCCGCATCTCCTAAGAGCACTGGATTATTCTTTGTGCGCCGGCTTAAAACTTGAATCAACCGGTCAATTTCCGCCTCACGGCCTAAAACAGGGTCTAACTCTCCTGCACGCGCTTGGGCCGTCATGTCGGTTGCAAGCTTATCCAGTGTTGGGGTGGCAGAACGTTGGGCTGCTTTATTCTCCTGGTGGAGTTTTTTTTGTAGCCGCCGGTAATCTGTCTCCGTCATTCCAAGCTGCTTTAAAACCCGCCGTCGTAACTGGCGAACGTTAACTCCCAGGTTCACCAGAATCTGAACGCCAAGGGTTTGTTCGTTCTGTAATAACGCTAATAATAACAAACCAGTATCAACCTCTGCGCGGTCTAATAATCGGGCCATCGTTAGCGCCCGTTTCTGGATTATTTGAACACGGGGGGATTCTGGGTGCTGGGCCCGCCGCCAATGCTGTCCCGAGCGAATCATCCCGCTAAGCTGTTCAATCACATCAGCAGGTGTAATAATCTCTTGCCGCAAAACAAGTCCTGCAACCCCATCTTCCTCGGTTAACAACCCCAATAGGAGGTGAGGAGTAGCTACAGTATCATGATGACACCGCCGCGTCTGGGTTTCCGCCATCTTCAAGGCTTGTTGAGCACTCTTTGTATACTTAACTATCATCCAATTACCACCTCACCCTTAGTCCACACACCGCAGCCGGTTAAGCAGGGCAATCATCATCCGGGCCCGCACCGCTGCCTCAACCATTCGGTCACCTACATTTAACGCATCGTGTCCCATTACCGTTAACAAAAGGTTTCCTTCCTTCCGTGACAGCAACTTATTCTCGTACAACGTCTGGACGATGTGAAGCGCATCCACTGAGCTTAACCGGTCGCCCACCATCTCAATCAACTGATCAATAATTTGAGTGTCATTCACCAGGTCGACTTTTTCAATTCGAATGTAACCACCTCCGCCCCGCTTGCTTTCAACCAGGTATCCATCCTGAACAGTAAACCGGGTTTTAATTACATAGTTAATCTGTGACGGGACGACGTCAAAACGCTCAGCAACTTCTGAACGCTTAATTTCGACCTGCCGACTTTCTGCCAAAATTTCCTTTAAGTACCGCTCAATAATATCAGAAACGTTTCTGCTCTGCATCAAAGTCACCCCCTTGTCTGACTATTTTTGACTAAATTATAGATGATTTTCAACCGGATGAAAAGACGCACCTAGCTATTAAAAAGAACCGTAACTTACATCACGCTTCCCATCAATGACCGAAATCATAGCAGTTTTCCGCCGCTTTTTCTATTTTATTAAATCGCACCGTTACCAGTCCCGTTTACGCTGTCATATCAGCATAAACGGCTCTCACCCTTTTTCTAGCCATCTCACCCAAACCGTTGCAAGCTTTTTATCAATTCTTCTTAAGAAGGTCGCTAGCAAACTAAAAAGCAACCCAATTTACAGGTCGCTTCCCTCTTTATTTTAAAATTAATGCAACAATTATCAAAACCGCTCCAACTAAGAGGACTAACCCCCAAACCCAAGCAACCTGCCCCAGGGATTTCTCTCCATCCTAATAACTTGCCAGCACCACTAATAATTAAAACCGCCGCACACCAACCCATTATATAGTGAAAATCGTTGGCCTTCATTCACTTGGATAAGTTCTCTCTTCTCCGGGTTTCCCGTTTAACCTTTCCGGCCATCATCTGTGTCGTAATCCAAATCACCAGGATAACCGCAATAGCCGAATATAACACCATCATACTTTCCGCGACAAAAATCTTAGAATTTAAATAATAACCAAACGTTGCCTTTAACTTATACAACAGAACAAACAGGGCCAAGTCGCCCCCAAACATCCCAAAAAACAACGTGTTAAACGTCATCCCCATAATTTGGAACCCGATATTCCGACCACTCCGCCGTACAGCTGCCACACTAATTCCTGGGTTTTGTTCAATCACTTCCCGCAACCCGCTTGCAATGGCAATTGCGGCCTCTGAAATTGCGCCAAGGGTGCTAAGCATCGTTGTTGCAATCGTAATGGCCTCAAAATTTGCCCCCACAAGGAGGTTAAACTGCTCAATTTCATCCGTTTGCTCGTTACCAAACCCCTTAATCTGGGCAAAATGGTCCAATGGAACGATCAAGATAATCATGGCGCACAGTACAATGAGGGTTGCAATAAAGGCAATCCGCGCCGTTTGTTCATCGTTATTTCCCAGATAAATCGTAATCGCCAAGATTGCAATCCCAACAAATAATGCCACCCAAATCGGGGCAAACCCAGCTGAAATCAAAATAATCGCAATAAACATTAGCACAAAATTGAGGGCAACGCTGCCAAAAGCAGCAATTCCTCGTTTCCCGCCAACAAGGCACATCAACACCGCCATCACAACCGTTAACGCACTAATTGATGCCATTTAACCGTCCCTTCTTTCCTAACACAACCGCTGCCAAACAGCTGGCCGACGGAATTACAAGCGCAATCCCAATCCCACTAATTAGGGCTTGAATAATCCCCAGTTCCATCGTCCACTGGAACGTATACCCAATTGGGTTCCCCGTTCTAAAGTAAAGAACGGCCACCGCAATTGTCTCCGCAAAAAAGATCAGGAGCAAAACGTTAATCAACGGGCCTAAAATCGACCGTCCGACTTCCTGCCCCGACTTGAACAGTTGCAGCCGGGAAATGTCCGGGTCCGCCCGGTGCATTTCAAACAGGGTTGAAACAATATCGGTTGCGGCATCCATGACCGCCCCTAAGAGCCCAATCACGGTCGCCGATAAAAACAGTTCCTGTGGTGATTGGGTAGCATACCCCAACGCTTCATAGTGCACCCCTGCGTTATGCGTAAACTGGAGTGTCCCGATTCCGATTACGAATGCCAACGTGGTCCCGGTAACAATCGCCAGAAACGTTACCAAACATTGGCGGTTAATCCCAATTACCAAGCACAGCGTTAATCCCGTAAAAAGAAGCGCACTCAATGCAAACAGCCAGAAAAAATGGGTTAAGTTTAGGTTCACATCTAGCCGAACAAAAAATAAAAACAAAATAAAGTTAACCGCTACGCTTAATAACGTACGCAATCCATGGGCGTGCATCACAAGATATAAAAGAACAACCACCAACCACGCTAGCATTAACAGTGCCGTGTCACGCTTAAACCGCGAAGCCGTCGCGTAATACGTTCCGTGAACCCGCCGAATATTCGTCAGAAAAATATGCTGTCCCCGATGGAAATCCTGATCAAGCGCACCTGACCGCGAAAACGTGTTATGAATGATGATCCGGCGTCCCCGGTGACGCCCATTTGTTTGTACCACCGTAAGTCGTTGCCGGGTTTGGTAGTCGACATTTTTGTACTCGTCGGTCTGCCGGACTGCCTTCCCGTCCTTTACCGCGATAACTTCACCAATTGTTTGGTGATACATAAAATCATCGTGCGTACTAAAAAGAAAAAGGGCTAATCCGCTCAGGATAATCACCATAATTTCAATTAATGTTCGTCGTCTTAACTTCATCAAATCCCAGCTTTCATAAAATGTTCCGGTTCGTTATCACCGGGCGTCTGCTGGAGCGGCGAACGCCTTAAGGAACTTAGGGTGTTCAAGGTTCGCCCGGTCACTTCTCAGCGCCACCGTTACTTTCACAAAATACCATTATCCGCATAACTTGGAAAGGTCTAATCCCATATTGAACCCAATTCTTTCCTTTCCTATAATGTTTGTAACAGGGAGGGGTTCTCATGGAAAGTTATCATCAAATTCTTCAGTTACTTGCAACCACGGATGGGTTTATCTCGGGGCAAACCATTGCTGACCAGTTAAACTGCTCACGCACTGCGGTATGGAAGGGAATTAACACCCTCCGCGATAACGGCTATGTCATTGAAAGTGGGGGAAAACGAGGCTATCACTTAGCCGATAATGGCAAACTAGCCGTCCCCCTAATCCAGCGGGCAATGCATTCCACCACCCCCCTATCAATCGAGGTTGCCGCAACTCTCCCATCGACAAACGCGAAAGCAAAGGAGCTCAGTACAAAACACCCCACCACCCCCATTGCCATTATTGCGGATACCCAAACCGCAGGATATGGCCGGCAGGGGCGAACGTTTTTTTCCCCCGCAGGAACGGGCATCTACGTTACGCTTCTTCTGCCGCACCTAACGAATTCTCTTAACCCGGGGCTTCTTACGACCAGTACGGCCGTTGTCCTAAGTCAAACAATTAGTCGCCTTCTAGGCGTTGAACCAACAATTAAGTGGGTTAACGATGTCAACGTTAACGGCCAAAAGGTTGCTGGTATTCTAACAGAGGGAATTGCCGACTTTGAAACCCGCGGTCTTGGCGCGATAATTATCGGAACGGGCATCAATTATCTCACCCCCGCTGCCGCCTTTCCCCCTGAGGTGGCCGGCAGGGGCGTCGGTACCCTGGAAGAAGCCGCCAAAAAAGCAGGGGTCTCCCGGAACGTCTTTATCGGCGCGTACCTCGACGGTTTGTTGGGGATGCTAAACAGTTATACTACCGGTAAGTACATGGACGAATACCGTAAACGGTGTGATTTAATCGGGAAGGCCATCACCATTCAACAGGGAACAACTAAGATTACTGGTACCGTCCAAACCATTAACAACGTAGGACAACTAGTCCTTACAACCGGACAAGTATTTAGTGCGGGTGAAGTAACCAAAGTACGCCCACAATAAAAATAAGCATAATCAATAGTGGGTAGCCCCTATCAGGGACTACCCACTATTAATTTTAGTTAAACAGTCAACGGAAAACTTTGTTAGTTATGGATTTGGAGAATGCTCCGTTTCCTGTAATAACCTACTTTAATTTAGCCGCAGCCGCTTCATCAACAATCACCGTAACGTCTGGGTGCCGTTGCAAAATACTTGCCGGAACTTCTGGTATCACCGGGCCGGCAACCATCGCCGCGACAGCAGCTGCCTTTTTTTCACCGAATGCCTCCAGCAAAATTTGCTTCGCTGCCATAATCTGCCCAATTCCCATCGAATAAGCGTACCGCGGCACGTCCGTTTCGTTATCAAAGTAGCGGGCATTCGCTTCAATCGTTGACTTTGTCAGTTCAATCTTCCGGACCTTCCCGTCAACCGGCGATCCCGGTTCATTAAACCCAATGTGACCGTTTCGCCCAATCCCTAAAAGCTGTAAGTCAACCGGATGCGCCGCAATCACCTTATTGTACCGGACGATCTCAGCATCCGGATCCGTTGCTAACCCATTGGGCAGATAATTAGCCTTAAACGGCTTGGCGTCAAAAAGATGCGTTCGCATATAATAGTGATAGCTTTGCGGGTTGTCCGGCCCTAGCCCAACGTACTCGTCCAGGTTAACCGACGTACACTGGCTAAAGTCCAGGTCACTGGCAACCAATTCCTTGTACGTTGTCTCAGGGGTCCCCCCTGTCGCTAACCCGAACGTCCGGGCACCGTCTGTGAGTGCTGCTGCAAAGATCTTCAGGGCTTCCTTGCCCCCGTCATTTTCATTTGCAACCCGAATAACTTTCATGGTTTCGCCCCTTTCAAATTGGTATAGTCCTTTTTGGTATAGTCCAATTATAACTATTCAAACGCTGAAATGCAACCATTTTATGCTTTAAATTAAACCGGTTTCATCTTTTGAGTGGCAGTCCCGGATAAAACGTAATATAGTAAGATTAAAAGAAAGGTTATACGGAGGAAAAACAATGAAACTTACAATTACTCCTGCGGCCAGCGAATGGTTCCGCACCGAACTTCACGTTCCTGCTGGAGGGGGCGTCAAACTGTTCGGTAAGGTTTACGGTAACACCAACGTTCATCAGGGTTTCTCACAAGCCTTTCAACGCTGTGACGAACCCGTTGATCCGGTTTTTGATCAGGTGATTGACGGTATCCACTATTACGTGGAGGCATTTGACGCGTGGTTTTTTGACGGTCTCGACCTCAGCATTGACCTCGACGCAGAGTATGATGGGCCTAAATTCACGTTTAGCCACACCGACGGCATTACCGACACGGTTGTTGGTGATGTTGATGGGGTTTCGAGTGCATCCTATCACGGGGAGTAGCAGTGCGTTATTTAAAAAGGAGGCTGGAATTTATATTCCACCCTCCTTTTTATTGTGCTCATTACCCTTCCACTCAGTCTAACCGCCGTTCGTAAAGAAGCATTCTCACTTCTCCGTGGGTCCCGCCAACCAGTTGCTGGCGTAAGTAAAATCCCGTATGCTGGGCAACGCGTTGGCTTCGCAGGTTATCAGCCGCGGTAATTAACTGCAAACTGGTTAACCCTGCTTGCTGAACCCGGGGAAAAAGTTGTCTCAAAGCCGCAATGACATAGCCGTTCCCCCACGCCGCATTCTCCAACCAGTACCCCACATCCGCCGTTATTGCGGACATGTTTTCCAGCGTAAGCATTCCCACGGCTTGCCCGTTAACCCGGATAACATACCCCACACCACTTCTCTGGCGCCAAGCGTCAACGTACTGGCTAACGAATTGCTGGGCCGCAGCGAGCGTGGTAACTGCCCGTAATGCAGGGAGCCACCGTTCCAACTGGGCCCGACTTTGCTTAATTAAGTGGTACAAAACCCTTGCATCCTGGGGACGAACCCGACTAATTGTTACCGGTGTTTTCACCTCATCCCTCCAAAAAAGGAGGTGCTTACTGGCACCTCCGGTGATTCATTAATGCTTAGCACTCTCAAACCGGGTGTTAAACAACGGGCTAACTGATTCATTTTCATGGATCCGGCTGATGGCATCCCCAATAAGTGGGCCAACCGAAACCTGGATTAACTTATCAATCTGCTTTTCTTCTGGCAGTTGAATGGAATCAGTCACAACCAACTGCTTAATCGGTGAATTCTCAATCCGTTCAATTGCCGGCCCGGATAAGACCGGATGTGTTGCGCAGGCATACACATCGGTGGCACCTGCATCCATTAATGCTTGGGACGCAAGCGTAATAGTCCCCGCCGTATCAATCATATCATCGATTAAAATGCACCGCTTGCCCTTAACGGAACCAATGATGTTCATCACTTCTGCTACGTTTGCCCGCGGCCGCCGTTTATCAATAATTGCAATTGGCGCTTTGAGAAATTCAGCAAGTTTCCGGGCTCGGGAAACACCCCCATGATCAGGAGAAACAACCACTGCATCTTTATCTAAATTATTAGTTAAAAAGTAATCTGCTAACAGCGGCGCCCCCATCAGGTGGTCAACCGGTATATCAAAGAAGCCCTGAATTTGAGCAGCGTGGAGGTCAAGCGCAATCACCCGGTTAGCCCCTGCCTTTTCAATCATATCAGCCACCAACTTAGCGGTAATTGGCTCCCGGGAGCGCACTTTCCGATCCTGCCGGGCATAACCATAATACGGAATTACAACATTAATCGTTGCCGCACTAGCCCGCCGCAAAGCATCAATCATGATCAACAGTTCCATCAGGTTATCGTTCACCGGCGCCGACGTTGACTGGACGATAAAAATTTCGTCCCCCCGGACACTTTCCTCAATGTTAATCCGAATTTCTCCGTCACTAAACCGGTCAACCGACGTCTTCCCCAGCGGAATCCCCATGGCGTCAGCAATCTTCTGTGCTAACGGCTTATTAGAATTCAACGCAAACAGCTTAATCTTTGAGTCTGAATTATGTCCCGACATGGTAGCCTCCATATGTTTAAATCTATGGTTAATTCTAATTCATGCACCGCCATTCAAGCAAGCAGATTCCTACTTTTCACCGTACTTTTCAGCATTTTTCTTTGCGGCTTCCGCCACCGGATAACGATCGTAATATCCCTTCTTATTAACTTGCCGACCACGAGCAATCCCCATGGCGTGGGGCGCAACGTCATCCGTTATCGTTGACCCCGCTGCAACGTATGCATGGTCCCCAATTTCAACCGGTGCAATAATGTTTGATCCGCTTCCGATGAACGAATAATCGCCAACATTCGTATGGTGTTTGTTTTCACCATCGTAGTTAACGAAGACCGTCCCACATCCAATATTAATTTCTTTCCCCAGGGTGGCATCCCCAACATAGGTAAGGTGCCCCACCTTGGTGTTTTGACCAATCTGCGCGTTCTTAACTTCGCAGAAGTTTCCGATATGAACCCCTTCACCAATCTCTGCCTTTGGCCGGAGGTGACTGTACGGTCCAATATTACTATCCTTATGCATTACCGCATTTTCAAGGAATGATGCCGTTACCGTTACGCCATTCTCAATGACACTATCCCGAATCTCGGAGTGCGCACCAACCACACAATCACTCCCAATGATTGTCTTCCCTTTAAGCACCACCCCAGGTTCAATTACAGTATCGTTCCCAATCTGGACATCCGCATCAATGTACGTGGTCGCTGGGTCGATCATGGTAACCCCGTTTTGCATGTGGTGGGTGTTAATTCGCTGCTGCATCACCCGCGTTGCGTTTGCCAGCGCCACCCGATCATTAACGCCCATTGATTCCGTGAAGTCGTCCATTTGGAAGGCGTCGACCTGTTTACCAGCCTGTTTTAAGATACCAATGACATCCGTGAGGTAGTACTCACCCTGCGCGTTATCGTTGGATAACTGGTGAAGTGCGGCAAATAATTCCTTATTATCAAAACAATACACACCCGTGTTAATTTCCTGAACAGCTGCTTCTTCTGAAGTTGCGTCCTTCTGTTCAACAATCTTGGCAACCGTTTCATCCGCATTCCGGATAATCCGTCCATAGCCAAACGGTTGTTCCGTATGCGCCGTTAAAACCGTGGCTGCCGCTCCTTGTTGCTCGTGGTAAGCAAACAACTGTTTAAACGTCGTCGCGGTAAATAATGGGGTATCACCACACGTTACGAGGGTAACGCCATCCTTGGGACCCAAAACATCCTCCGCTTGCATCACGGCGTGCCCCGTTCCAAGCTGTTCCGCCTGCAAAGCATAGGTGGTTCGCTCACCAAGAAGGCGCTTAACCTGATCCGCACCGTGACCAACAATAGTCACAATCTGGTCAATTCCAACCTGCTCCAGTTGAGTTAATACGTGATCAACCATTGCCCTCCCACAAACGGGGTGGAGGACCTTATATAACTTCGACTTCATTCGGGTTCCCTGACCTGCTGCTAAAATCACTGCATATTTCTCTGTCATAATTCCTCAAATCCTTTATTAACTAACTAATCTTAATCTTACTCCATGTCCTGAAGAGACGCAATTTTAGCTTCAAATCATAATTCCAACATTTAATAGAATAATTGAAAAAATATTCGCCTTTCCTTGACGATCACGAATGAACGTAGTATAAAGTTGGTAAATAAGGTAATAGAGGTCGCGACCAATAAGAGTACCTTTTCGGAGGCTTGCCCACGCCGATGATGAAAAGCGAAAGGAGCGGTTGCCGAAGCATCAGTTCTTGGGATGAGCTGAGTGCTGGGACGTAGTTGAATAAGCTACGGACTGTCGCAGTAATGCGGAGCGCTATTCACACGGAACGGATAAACCCCTCCTGGTGCATGTGGTGCCCGGAGGGGTTTTCTTCACCAGTAGTGTTAGCCAACCTTTATTAATTATTTAATCCAATTAATTAAGGAGCGGTTACTGATGGAAAACAGTCAACGCAAAATGTCAATGTGGAGCCTGGTCTTAATGATCTTTGCCGCCATTTATGGGCTTGGTAATACGACCGTCGGCTTCTACCAAATGGGATACGGTGCAATGCTCTGGTACGTTTTAGGGGCACTATTCTTCTTCATCCCTAGTTCACTTATGTTCGCGGAATATGGTTCCGCCCTCCAAGACAGCCAAGGAGGAATCTACTCGTGGCTCCAAGCTAGCATCGGCGAAAAGCCCGCGTTCATCGGAACTTTTATCTGGTACGCAGCATGGGTTATCTGGCTGGTGACAAACTTCTCAACGATTTCAGTTTCAATCTCGGGGGCTATTTTTGGAAGGGATACTACCCAGTCATGGCACCTCTTCGGATTAACGTCCAACCAAACACTTGGGTTAATCGGAATTACCCTCCTCGTCTTCGCGACGTTCGTATCAACCCGCGGGTTTGATAAGATTGAAAAAATCGCCAGTTTCTGTGGAACGTTTATTATTGGAGTAGCCATCTTCTTTCTTATTGTCAGTGCTATCTACCTGGTAGTCGTTCATGGTCACCTCGCTCAACCATTAACCACCCAGAGTATGGTAAGATCCCCGAATCCCGCATTCGGCTCACCCATCGCACTAATGTCGTTCTTTGTTTACGCGGTCTTTGCGTATGGCGGAATGGAAACGATGGGCAGCACCATCGATAAGGTAAAGGACCCAGACAAAAATTTCCCACGGGGGATTATCATTGCCGCTATCGGCATGATTGTAATCTACTGCATCGGTGTCCTTGCTTGGGGGGTTACCGCTAACTGGCACCGGGTTTTAAGTGGCAGCAACGTTGACCTAGGGAACATTACCCTGGTATTAATGAGTAACCTTGGATATTCAATTGCGCACACTCTTCTCCACACATCCGTTGCCACCGCAAAAATATGGGGATTATGGGCCGACCGGATTATCGGGATTGAAGAAATCTTTTCAATTTTTGGGGCCATCTTCATCCTCATCTACTCCCCGTTAAAGACAATGATTATTGGAACCCCGCAACGGTTATGGCCAACTAAACTCACCAAGCTCAATGAACACGGAATGCCAGCAACTGCCATGTGGCTCCAAACCATTATGGTTGTGCTGATTATCCTCGGGGTTTCCTTTGGGGGTAAATCCGCGCAGGCATTCTACACTGTTCTGCAGGATATGAACAACGTCACAACCTCCGTGCCGTATCTCTTCTTGATTGCGGCCTTCCCGTTCTTTAAGAAACGGCATGACTTAGAACGGCCATTTGAGATCTACACCAACCGGGCATTGACCACAACAGTTTCGTTTATTAGCTGGACTACCGTTTTCATGGGGATCGTCTTTACGGTTATCCAACCACTCCTTCAACACGACCTTTATACCGCCTTCTGGACGGTCTTTGGCCCAGTCTTCTTCGGCATCGTTGGCTGGAGCTTCTACTCCCTAGCTGGTTACCGGCAGCGCCACCGAACTGCAACGGGAATCCCCGTTGCAGAAGAGCTAAACAGCAACGATTAGTTACCATAATAAAAAATGAGGGTGTGATGAATGTCACACCCTCATTACTATTTTCGTTAATTCGGTGCCAAGGCAACCGGGCCAAATAGAAGTACTAACCGCCGAATCTTTCCCTTGCGATTCACGCTGCTTGCCCATCACCCGTTTTCTTCGTCCACGATTACTCCCGGACAAAAATATAATTTGCTGCTTTGTAACCAACATCAAATTGTTTGCCATTATCTAACCGAACTACAACGGGGCCTTCAAACGGTGTATGCTGTTCAACAGTTAGTTGATCGCCGATGTCAAGGCCACTGCCGTCTAAGTACGTTAGGAGTTCATGGTTATCCGTAAACCGCTCCACCGTTACGCTCATCCCATCCGGGACACTCACCAGCGTTTGGTGACTCTCCTCAACATAGCGGCCATCCTTGTCAGGAATTACGCCCCCGTGCGGGCACCGCGTTGGATGACCGAGATATTCATCAAGGTGATTCATTAAGTTTTCACTCATATCATGTTCGAGGACTTCCGCATCGGCGTGAATATCTTCCAACTTATAATGTAGTTTATCTACTAAAAACGTCTCCCATAACCGGTGCCGCCGAATTAGTGCAGCCGCAAGGCGTTCGCCCGTCTTTGTTAGCCGCACTCCCGCGTACGGAACATAGTGCACCAATCCCTCTGCGGCAAGTTTGTTTACCATTTCAGTTACAGAGCCCGCAACAACGTTTAACCCCACCGCAATCTGTTTATTTGTAATTTCTTTTTTGGTTCCACCCAACTCAAAGATAATTTTCAAATAGTCCTGTTTCTTCGGCGTCATGCTTGATCCCCCAGTACTCCGCTTCAATTACCGCTTCCATTATAGCAATCTTTATCTTTCAGGGAAACGCTTTTTTGGGTATCCCAAAAATAACTTTTACTGCAAAATAGTAACCAGGTCCTGAAAATCCACCGGGACGGGAGCACGATAGGTAACGGCTTGACCAGTAAACGGGTCGGTAAAACCTAGAGTATAAGCGTGCAGGGCCTGCCGCCCAATTAAAGCGGTAGAACCCCCGTATAACTCATCGCCTAAAAGTGGATAACCCGCCGTTGCAAAGTGCGCCCGGATCTGGTGGGTTCGGCCGGTATGGAGCCGCACACGAACCTGCGTTGCGGCCGAAAACCGGGTTATCACCCAGTATTCTGTCCGCGCCGGCTTACCAGTTGCACTCACCCGTTGTCGGCTCGTCCCGGGTTGCCGCTCAAGGGGGCCATCAAAAAAGCCATGGTCGTTCGGCAGAATCCCCTGAACCACCGCTAAATATTCCTTTCGTAACGTATGCTGTTCAACCTGCGGGTTTATTAATCCCTGCGCCACTCGATGACGGGCAACCAGCGTTACACCACTCGTAAACCGATCAAGTCGGGTGATGACGTGGGGAACAAGGTCCCGCGCATCCTGCTGCATTAGGTATCCTTTAATTCGGTTTACCAGCGTATCTACCCGATCATGTGGGCCGGGTACACTCGTTAACCCCGCAGGCTTATTGATTACCATCCAATTATCATCGCTAGCAATAATTGACAATGGCCCCTTGCTCGGAGGAACGTTTTCATCAGGGTACTCGGGGGGAAGCATTACCGTCACCGTCGCCGGTTCATCAACCACCGCTTGCAGCCGTACCTTCCGGCCGTTAACGCGGACCTGACCTTCATGGTGGTTAATCCTACTTAGTATTCGGTGGCTTAACCCCCGGTCACGTAAAAACCGCCGGACCGTTATTCCTTGCGTTATTCCTTTTTGCCACGAAAATTTCACGCGCATTCCCCCCGCCGACTAATAGTCGTTTGCACCCTCCATGGAAGCTTGATAGAATTAGCGGTGAATTACTATCCGACATACACAAGGAGGATTCTCATGATTAACATTCAGGATGATTCCCGCCGCTCAATGCGCGCGCTGGTCCTCATCATTTTATTCTTAATTCTAGCATTTTTAGTTAAGACCGGAAACGGCCTGGTGTATGGGTTCGATTACGCTATCCAGCGACTATTGCAACCCATTACCTTCCCTGCTTTAACCGGCCTTATCCACCTCGTTACATACCTGGGATGTCCCCCACTCGCCCTTCTCCTCACTATTGGGGCAAGTGCGTGGATCTTTTTCAAGTACGACCACATTGATGGGATGTGGGCTTTTGGAACAACCGTTATATGCATGGGCATAGCCTTTATCATGAAACATGTTGTTGCCCGACCACGTCCCCTAGATAAATTGGCTCCAGCAGATGGTTTCAGCTTCCCCAGCGGTCATGTTTTTACTACCATGCTGCTTGTGCTAGTTGTTTTAACGTTTATCTTACCCCACATGAAAAACCAGGAACGCCGGCAAATACTGCGAATTGCACTAATCTGCTGGGTGATCTTTATTGCCTTTACCCGGATTTACCTGCGTGACCATTTCGCTACCGATACAATCGGAAGCGCCCTCCTTGCTGGCGGATTATGGGAAGTATCATTGCTCTGCTACACCAAGTTTATTGGGACATCCAAATATTTTAAATAATAGTGAACCGTGAATCATTAAGATAATTTATATTCCTTTGTTACTTCCAGAAACGATGAACAAAAAACAACGGGGCTATGACTAAATCATAGCCCCGTTGTTTTTTGTATTGAATTAACCCTTAATTACATCACGTTAGTTGTCACCCACGTCTTAAACAGACCAACCCACTGTTGCACTGCCGGAACAATTTGGTCGTCCTTCGCTGCCGTTTCTGCACTAGCCAGCGCTAACCCGTGTGAGCCGTGCGGGAACATATGATACTCACAGTTAACCCCGTGATCCCGAAGTGCCTGTGCAAACATAATAGTGTTATCAACCGGCACCGCCTGATCCTCATACGTCTGCCACATGAACGTCTGCGGGGTATCTGCCGAAACCTGCTTTTCAAGTGAAACCTGCTCTAATAATTCAGCAGACGGGTTCTCACCAAGTAAGTGATCAAATGATCCCCGATGCGCCTTCTCTCCGCTCGTAATTACCGGGTAACCCAACGCTAAAGCGTTTGGCCGAATTTCTTCCGGGTCAAATCCAAGATCCTTAAGCACCGGTTGATTCCACATTGTTGCTAGGGACCCAGCTAAGTGACCGCCAGCTGAAAAGCCCATTGCAATAATCTTATGCGGGTCAACGTGCCATTCATTTGCATGCTCCCGGATCACCTTTACGGCCGTCGCTAGTTCAGCCAATGATGCCGGAAAATGCGTTGGGGTGCAGCTATAATCAAGAACGAACGCCTGTAAGCCAATCGCGTTCATTTGATTTGCAACGGCCTGTCCTTCTCGCTGCGAAACAAAAGCATAACCGCCCCCCGGACAAATCACAACGGCTGGCCGGACCCGATTCTCATCAATTTCTGGAGTATTGTCCAAAACATAACCCGTCAATTTCGCCGTTTTGGTAAGCGGCGTTGTTAGTGTTTGTGTAATAACTTGCATCATTATCCTCCCCTTACTCGATATTTCCCATTTATTATACCGCTTTTCAAATTCATCCTGGTACATTTACCACTCTTAAACGAAATAAAAATCTCCGCTGGTTATACTCACCCTCACCACCGGAAATTCTTTAAGATATTTGAAATCCTTTTTAACTAACAACCTACGCCATCCCAAACGCCCATGTTAATAATGCTACCGCGATTAAGCCGCAGATAACCGATAACCCCATGGAGCGGCTACGGTACGCCACAAGAATGACCAACAAGGCAGCAACTAACTTTGCCCCACTATGGAGTCCCACAAAAGCATAACTTGAGTTTAAAAACAAATCCTTTACTACCAGCGCTGTAAACAACGACACCGGCACATACTTCATCCATTCATTAAACCACTGGGGGATATGGTGCTGGGTAAAAATCCGAAGCGGGAAAAAGCGGGGACAAAACGTCACGCCCGCTGCCAATAAAATTAAAATCAGGTGATCCGTTGATGTCATCACGCGCTCCTCTCACTTACTCTTCCTTGGCAACCTCTTCTTGATCACTTCTAGGACTAATAATATGCTTTAACCAGAAGCCCTTTGCTTTCCCGGCCTTCCGTAACCGGTCCTCAATAAAGAAACCGGTTAGCGAAGCAATGATCGTTGCAACAACTAATCCCATCGTACTCTTAAGAGCAACCATCGCAATAGCAGCAATCACTCCTGAGAACATACTGATAACAATCGTCAGCCGGCTCCGCATTTGCATCACAATCATGTATATGAACAGTGATGTTAACGCAAAATCAACGATTGTCAGGTTAATGTGGATGACCCCGCCAATAATGCACCCAACCAAGTTAGAAACCGACCAAAACAGAAGCGAATAATGCTCAACCATTAGCGCATCACTTGGGGTCCACTTCTTATCAGTTATGAACTTCAAGTAATTAACCGCGTAGTTTTCATCGTTCATGGAAATCGCAAAGGCCCATACAAACCGCTTACTCTTTCCGCGAATATACTGTGACAAACTTGAACCCAGTAAGGCATACCGTAATTCTAGGAAAAACAGCATGATTAAAATTGTGTGCAGCGGCGAATGCGCTAACACCATTGAAGCAATTAAGAACTGCGCCCCGCCTGAAAAAACCGTCAACGACACTAACAATGCTAGGAGCGGCATAAACCCTGCTTTATTTAACAAGATTCCGCAAGCCAACCCGATCGCAATGTAGCTCAAGCATAATGGCAACGAGACCTTCAGAACTTCAAGCCACCGTGGTTCCCTTTTTTCCACAAAAAAACCTCCAAATAATGCTTTTTTGCCTTCACAACGTGATTATAACATATCAACCTGTACTCCCAACGATTAACGATTGCTAAAATAACTAACTTGATAAACACGGTCACGAATAACATCAACTGGATGGTGGTGCCGGTTAAGCGCATAAACCAACCGCACGGGAACCCGGTGCCAAAATTGAGAACTGTTAGTTGCCCCGTTTTTTTCACCAACCACAATTAACCGGCCGTGCCAGCCCAGGGTCGCTAATCGCTGAATTACCGCCACATCACCCGTAACTTGGTCCGGCGCCCATGCCATAATAATTGCGTTGACTTCTGGCGCATATCGGTCCACGGCAGCTACCGCATCAAGCGGTTCAACCACTGTCCACGGCGCGGGATGCTCATTATCCTGTCCGTGCCAGTCAAGATTATCTGTTGCCACCGTTCGCGGTAAATACCGGGAAAGTGCGGCATTGCCCGCCATCAATTCTAACCGATTACCCGGACCAAGGTATTCATCCAAATCATGTACCCACTGTGCCGTAAAAAGATGCCACAACCCAAAGGAGGTTACCATTACCTGCCTGAAATCAGCCAGTAAATCACCTACCATGCTTAGCTTAGGGCAGTCATCAAGGTGTTGCCAAATCAGTTCATCACTAAACCCCAGCCTGGGAAGCTGCTGCGGTAACTGCTTTTTTGCCACTGCACAGAGTGCCGCTTGAACCTGATCAATTTGCTGACACGCTGGCCGCACCATCCGAGCAGTAATCCGAGCCTGCGCTATTGCAGCGGTGTATGCTGCAAGGGATTGCGTAGTTTGCGTATCCACTAATGATTTGCCCCTAACGCTTGCTGACAGTCTGGGCACAAGCCATATACCTCATATTGACTGCTCTCAACCGCAAAGCCAGTTGCCTGCCGGGCTGCACTCTCAAACTGCCGGAAGGAATCGTCAAAAACATCAACAATCCGATTACACCGCGTACAAATAACGTGGTAATGCGGCTTACCGTAGTAATCATACCGCACATGACCGTTATTATCATTTTCAACTTCAATTACAATTCCTGTCTTCAACAACAGTTCCAGGGTATTGTATACCGTTGCTAAACTAACTCCGAGCCCGTTTTTCTTAACGTAATCATAAATCATATCAATTGTTGGGTGCGCCGTGGAAGTTAACAAACAACTTAAAATTGCCTGCCGCTGGGGGGTACTCTTAATTTCATGTTCTTTAAGAATCCGGGCGGCACGCGTCATCACTTTTTGATCATGCATCATTTTTCTTCACTCCCCGCTTTTTCTTTTCTACTTTACATTATACTGAAAACCGCCCTCACCGGGGCAAAAAACTCTGACATTCCCGAATCCAATGACCGACTGTTACTAGCCATCCTCCAGGAATCAGGTGAGACAAGGTCCCCAACCACATCAACCGAAATTCGATCAATAACAAGCACCCCATAAATCCTAGAATCAGATACTCGCTGATTTTACCCGTCGAATAGTAAATCCCCCCGCCAAAAAGACGCATACCTCGTTTACCAAACGGCCATAACCACGGAACCCCATCCTTTGAACCAGCATCCTCTACCAAATGTGCCAGGTAGCCAAAAGCCAGCCAGAACGGCAACACCCCTGCAGCCGCTGTTAAGTAGTGCCGTTGAAGAAGGGCAGCAATCAAATAAACCCCGACCAACGCAACGATTGAGTGAGTCATCCCCCGGTGACCAAACGCACCGTGTGCTACCTTACTCACCATCCGGTGCCGCCGGCCAAGGTGCGAGGTGGGCTGGTCAATATCAGGCAGCAGAGCACCTACCGCTAAGGCCCCTAAATTAATGATGGTTAACTGATGATTAACTGCCATTAGCGGCACCCCGAGCGCCGCGGTTGTTACTAGGTGCGTTTGGTACTGCATCTGGTTTACCTCCTAAAATGGTTGCTGCACTTCAACGCGGCTCCTTCCGGCCTGACTTACCACCCGTAACTGGGCTGGAATCGTTGCCCGCAGTTCGGTTACGTGGCTGATAATTCCAATCATTCGGTGTTGCCCTTCTATCTGGCAGAGGGTCGCAATTGCCGTTGCTAGGGCGTCTTGGTCAAGAGAACCAAACCCTTCATCAATAAACAACGTTTCCATCGTAACCCCACCGCTTTGCTCCTGGACGGTTTCCCCCAATCCAAGAGCTAAGGCTAATGCAGTGATAAAGCTTTCCCCGCCTGAAAGGGTTCGGACACTCCTTTCCCGTCCCAAATGGTCATCGTAGACGTTCAGTTCCAGCCCGCTATTTTTGCGGTACGATCCTTCCGCTTCAGCAAGCGTTAACTGGTACCGACCGCGTGAAAGAACTGCCAACCGTTGATTAGCATTCGTAAGAACGGTCTGAAAGAGGTGCCGCTGCACGTACTTTTCCAGACTAACCCGGGAATTATCAGACGTCCCTGCCATGACCTGGGCTAGTTTTTCTAGTTCACCCAAGTGGGCTGCCCCAGCAGTCATTTTCTTATCAATGGCCTTCACCTGATGCAAAGTCTCCTTCAACTGTTGTACCTGGAAAACCGCATCGTTTAGGGCGTGATTAATTTGTCCTGCCCGGGCTTGTTCGTCCTCAAACCGGCACTGGGTTGTTGCAAGATCCGGCTGTTTCTGGTTAGCTAATTGCTCTTGTAACTCTTGTAGTTTTGCACGGGTGGTCCGGTGTGTTTCAACCACCGCTGCGAGCCGCTGCTTAACCTGAGCTACCCGGGAAGCATCGACACGCAGTGCTAACAACTCCGCCATGCTAAGCGTCGGCACAACCTGAGCTGCTTCCCACTGAAGTTGTTCCATTTGCTCCTGCCGCCGCTGATCTAACCGTTGTTGTTCCCGCACCGCCGCCTGAAAGTCCGCCACAACCTGAGCCTGGTGCTGGGCAAGCGTCTTTTGGCACTCCTGGTTATCCGAAACGGCCTGGCGGTACTCTTGCACCGCCCGCTCTTCTTCCGCTAAGAACTGCTGTAAGTCCTGCTTCGTCGGGTATTGTTGGGGAAGAGCCTGCCGCGTCGTTGTCGCCTTCACCTCAGCCGCACTAACCCGCTGGTGCGCGTCCGTAACCGCCTGGCGCTGGTTATCAACGGCGCGCTGGGCCATTCCAACCTGCTCAACAAGAACCGCCTGACGTTGCTCGAGCTGCTGACCCTTCTCCTGATCACGGTGTGCTTGCTCCTTTGCGGCTTGGGTCGCAATTATCTTAGCCTTAACCTCCTCAACAACCGCTGCCGGTGTCTGCTGGCCAACCGCTTGTTGAAGCGTCGTCCACCGGGAAGCAACCTTTGCCCGGGCTTCATTCACCTGCTGTTGTTGGGCAGCCAGTTGCTCTTGAAGACCCCGGAGCTGTTGAGCGGCCTGCTGGGCCTGCTCTTGTAGTTGATCAGCTTCATCCTGCGTAACCACTGGGGCCGCATTCGTCGCCGGGTGCGGGTGCGTTGTTCCCCCGCACACCGGACATGGCGCTCCTGGGCTGAGTTGCCGGGCAAGTGCCGCGATTTGATTGCTAATAAACTGGTCGTGGGCTTGCTTAGCCGCTTGCTGGGTCGCCTGGACAACCTCCTGCTGGGCGCTAACCTGCGCCGTTAACTGCTCAATTTGGCGCTGCATTGTTGCAATGTCATTTTCCTGTTGGTGCGCATCTGTAACCTGGTTGCTCAAATGTTGGGCTTCCGCATAATCTCGTTCGGCCGTTGCCAGCCGGGCTGCGGGGTTCCCCAGTGATTGGAGTTGTTTATTAATTTCCTGCTGATTTACCGTCAACTGTTTCAGGTACGTCTCCTGCTCAGCCAATTGCTCTTCAGCCTGAACCTGCACCTGCTTAGCCGCTTGCCATTCCCGGTCAGCTTGGGCAGCCTGGTCGTATAAAGCGAGCTGGGGCGTTCGCTGGGCAAGCCGGGTCGCCCGCGTGGTCATTTCATCCTGCCGGGCGGTTAGTTTTTTCGCCTGGGCCATAGTTTCTTCCACCTGGCGCTTAATGGCTGCTCGCTCCGTCGTTAAATGCTGAATCCGTTCACCAGCATCGATTCCTTGCGTAATAAGGGCATTCAACTGAGTGACCGCCGGCTGTTTGCTAAGCAACCATTCCCATCCTTGAAGTTGTTCTTGCCACCGGCGAACCGCTGGTCGTAGGGTATCATCCGTTATAACTTGTTGGTGCAGTTTAGCTAACCGGTCAAACCGGTGAACCAACTCCCGCTCCTGCCCGAGCTGTTCTGCCAGTTTTGTCGCTTGAGCATTAGCTTGCTTATACTCTTGCTGAAGAGTCGCGACCTCTTTGTCACCCGCAGCAACGAGAGCTTCCAGGTGCGCCTCCGCTTCACCAGTAACAGGGGCTTCTTTTGGCCACGAAACACCTGCAAATAACCGTTCCCGTTCTTCTTGCAGCTGCTGGTTAGCAAGCCGCTCCTGCCGGTACTGGTCGTTGATTGCCGTACTCCACTGGGCGTACATCTCCGTTTGAAACAACGACTGCAGGATCTGACCCTTTTCATCGCTCGAGGCAAGTAAAAAACGCCGAAACTCTCCCTGTGGAAGCAACACAATCTGGGTAAACTGGACCGCAGTGAGGTGCAGTAACTCCTGAATAAACTGTTTAATCGTGGTAATTTTTTCTAGGGTTTGCTTGACCCCGTTTTGATCGTGGTAACAAAGTAACTGTTTACCACTCCAGTTCCCCGATTTCGTACGGTGAATTTCCCGGGAAATATTGTACTGCGTCCCCTTTTCACTAAAGGTGAACCGAACCTTCATCGGACCATCCGGGGCAAACGCCGCCATCATTTGCTTGGGCGTACGTTCTCCCGGGAGTTCCCCATACAACGCATACACAAGTGCATCGAAGAGGGTCGTTTTCCCGCTCCCCGTCTTTCCGGTAATTAAAAAGAGTTCCTGCCCACTAAACGCCGTAAAGTCAATTTTCTCGTGAGAGTACGGGCCAAAATTATCAAGGACAAGCCGCTCAGGGCGCATCGTGCATCGCCTCCACCTTACCAAGAATTTCTGTCGCAATTTCCTGCTGAAGAGTACTTAACGGTTCGCCAGCGACGTCCTCATAATAGGCGGTCAAAACGTCCAGGGGCGCCATCCGTTTAACTCCTTTAATTTCTCGGGATGCTGACGTCACTCCGTTTACCCTGGTCATTTCAATAATTCGGGGATAAAACTGCCGGAGCTGATTCATTGCATCCGGAATAATTCCCTTATCTGTCAGCTGTACTGCCACAAACGTATTTGGATCAAGGTGCGGGTGCGCCGGCCCAACCAACGTAGTAAATTTATCCCGTAACACTATCACGTCGTGCAACGGAGTCAGCGGGAGAAATTCCTGCGTCCCTGCGGTAGTGTCCACCAACCAGCACCCCTTTTGGTCGTGAACCTCACTTACCGAAAACTTTAATGGTGTCCCGCTATATTTAATCCGGGAATGTTGCAGAGCAGTGTGTGTGTGTAAGTGGCCGAGCGCTACGTAATCAAAACACTCCAATCGCGACAGGCTAACCGGGCCTAAGCCGCCAACTTCTAAGGGAGTTTCTGATTCAGTGCGCATACTCCCCCCTGCAAAAAGATGGGCAACTAATACGTGGCGCATGGCTGAGTTAAAGTTATCCTGCATCCGCATCACTAGCTGACCAACCGCTTCGTCCATGGTTCTCACCGGTTGGTCTAAAAAGTTGCGGGCGGCCTGCAGGCCAAAGAACGGCAGTAAAAAGAACTGGGTGTCCCCTAAAGTAACGGGCGTCAGGCACTCATCAAGCGTCGTGCGTAAAACAAACCCCTGATCGGCGTACCATGGTGCCCCCGTAGCAAGGCGAGGGGCCGAATCATGGTTCCCACTTATCACTAATAGTGGCAGGTGATCTTCCCGGTTTAACCGCGCAAACATTTGGTTGCCAAGTTGCACGCTTTTTTCACTCGCAATGCCACGGTCATAAATATCACCCGCAACGACTACTGCATCAACGTGGTGGTAAAGCGCAAGCTGTTCAATTTGATTAAAGGCATCCGCCTGTTCCGCGGCAAGTGAATAGCCATGAAGTTGTTTTCCAATATGCCAATCAGCCGTATGCAAAAACCGCACCGTACTTCTCCCCCATCATGATTGATCATCCATATCGTACCATAAAAAAGAAGCCGGCTTACATGCCGACTTCCCGTTTCTTAATCACCTAATAATTAAAGCTTTTCCTTAGAAACAATGTTCAGCTTCTTGTCCATTTCGTAAACAATCGGCTGACCCGTAGCAATTTCCAGGTTAATGATGTCTTCGTCAGAAATTCCTTCGATGTACTTTGTTAAAGCCCGAAGGGAGTTCCCGTGAGCAGCAACAATCACGTTCTTGCCGGCAATCAGATCCGGAGCAATGTGATCTTCCCAGAATGGCATAACCCGCTCAAGGGTAACCTTTAAGTTTTCCCCACCAGGAATGATGTGCGGATCAAGGTTAGCGTACCGCCGATCCTGTGCCGCCGACCGTTCATCATTTTCGTCCAAAAGCGGTGGCAGAACATCGTATGACCGCCGCCAAATGTGAACCTGTTCAGCACCAAACTTTTCAGCAGCCTCTGCCTTATTCTGACCTTGCAGGTCGCCGTAATGACGTTCGTTTAGGCGCCATGACTTCATTTCTGGAACCCAGAGCTGGTTTGATTCTTCCAGGGCGTAATGTAACGTCTTGATGGCCCGCGTCAGAACTGATGTGTAGGCCTGATCAAATTCAATACCCGCCTTTTTAATCTTCCGGCCGGCTTCCTTGGCCTCTTCAACACCCTTATCACTTAACTGAACATCCGTCCAGCCGGTGAACAGGTTCTTTAAGTTCCATTCACTCTGCCCGTGACGAATAAAGACTAACTTTGCCATTAATAATGACCTCTTTCTTAATGAAATTACGGTTTCATTTTACACTGAAAAAAAACATTCTTGCAAGTCAATCAGTCAATCATTCTTCGTAAGTATCTAATGCGGCCGTCAACTGCTTCATGGCCCGCTTAACATTTGCCGGCGTAGTCGCCAAATTCATCCGGATGAAGCCGTCACCGCCTACGCCAAACCATTTTCCAAAATCAACGGCAATCTGTGCTTGCCGAATCATAAAGCGCTCAAGATTTACGGGATCCACTGTTGGGCGCATATCAATCCATAGAAGGTACGTCCCTTCAAGTTCGCCAACCCTTACCCGGTAATCCGCAAGTTCATCCTTCACAGTAGCGTAGTTTTCCCGAATCGTATTTAATAGTCCGTCCAGCCAATCGGCGCCGTCTTCGTACGCTGCCTGAGCTGCGACCTGGCCAAGAAGACTTCCCTTACTTGCGTGGAGCTGATCAACGTAAGCATCGTACCGCTCCCGAAGTTGCGGGTTCGGAATAACCACGTGGCTGTTCTGCAAAGCCGCCATGTTAAACGTTTTAGACGGCGAGTCTAGCATGACAACGTTGTCCCGGTAAAAACCATCCTGAACGCTTAAAACAGACGTAAACTTATCCGCTTCTACCAGTAAATCATGGTGAATTTCATCGGCCACCACAATAACGTTCTGCATCCGGCAAATATCAAGGAGCTGCGTAAGCTCTTCTTCACGCCAAACCCGACCAACGGGGTTGTGCGGACTGCATAGTAAAAGCAACTTAACGTTTCGAATGTTCATTTCATGCTGCATCGCAATCGGGTCCATCGTGTAGTGCATCCCGTTTCGCTGAAGCTCACTTACTACCAGTTGCCGGTTATTCTTTTCAACCACGTTCATGAGCGGATAGTAGACCGGTTCCATCACCATTACGGCATCACCCGGCATCGTGAGCGTTTGGACAAGGGTACTAATGGATTCCACTACGCTTCCCCCGAAACGAAACCATTCCGAGTGCAATTCCGTTCCGTACCGTTTCCGTTGCCAGTTAGCATATGCCTCAAAGTAGCCATCACTCGGGATGGAATAACCATACGCCCCGTGCTGAATTCGTTGCTCAAGGGCGGTCGTGGCTGCAGGTGGAACCTTAAATTCAGTATCAGCAACCCACATTGGTAGTAAATCATTATTACCAAACTTTTCTACCATTCCGTCCCATTTAACGGCATGCGTATTTTTGCGTTCAACTGCAAACCGTTCAACAAAATCCTTTGCTTTCATTTTACTCACCTAACCTTCATGACCATTCTGCCGCCGGGCGCGCCGTCGTTTATACGCCTCGTGCTTTTTACTAATTGGCTTAACTTCAAGAATGTCGAGAATAAACGTAAAGACGGGGATCCCGACAATCAACCCCCAAATACCAAAGAGGTGTTCCGCAACAAACAATACCATAAACGTAAAGAAAATTGGTAATTCGGTCTTGCTGGCCATTAAGTGTGGGTTTAATACATACGACTCCAAGGCGTGCACACAAATCAGCATAATGATAATGTAGAAGACGTAGTTAATCCCGCCAACCGAAAAACCGATCAAACACAATGGAAACGCAGAAATAATGACTCCCGCAACCGGAATCATACTCAGGATAAAAATCATTAGGGACAGGCTTAGCAGCTGGGGCATCCGCATGATTCCCAAACAAATCGTCGTAATCATCGTATTGCAGACTGCAATCATCAGTTGAGCCTCCAAAACTACCCCAAACGTATTAACAAACTTTGCTCCAAAATAATATATATCCCGGAAAATCCACGAGTAGTATCCACCATGCAAAAAACTCTTTGCAAAGACCGCAAGCTCATCCCGCTCAATCGAAAAGAAGAAGCTTAACAAGAGTGCCATCACAAACATGAAACCAAACGTTCCAATTCCTTCAAGGTATTTCATGATAATCCCAAAGCTCCCCTGAATTTGATGAAGGATGCTTGCATTCCCCAAATAATGATTGATCATATGGATTAGCTGCACCGTTTCGTCCGTTGGGGGATTTTTATAAAAGTGGATTAGATGCCGAACAAGGTGTTCAACCTGTCGGATAACTTTGGGCAGATAAACTGTAACGGCGAAGTATAACCCGGCAATGATTCCCCCGTACAGGGTCACCACGATAATCTTATCTGAAATTCGAGCATACCGCTGAACAAAGCCAATTAACCGTGAAATCATGTACGTAAAGATGAACGTTAATAAAATAACATTAATTAATTTATGCGCCATAAATAGTCCAGCAATCAATGCCATCAAGACGACAAACCGTCGCAACCGGACGTTTCGGACAAACTTCTCCCACATAGCCGTTTCCTTTCATCAACGTTTTACCCCTATTCTACAATTTATCGGGCTAAATGTCTGCCGTGATTCCATTAAATGCTAGCGGTACGCCAAAATAAAGAAACGAGTGCAATATAAATAACAAGGAGGCTGCGCCTTGTACCGCACCCTCCTGGCCTTATCCTGTTACCTTAAACCAACCATTACGCCTCTTTGTAACTAAACTTAATCCGGTATGTCTTCTTAGCTCCTCGCGGAAGCACAATATCACCAAAGTTTTCCTGGTTAATGGCATCCGGTAACGTCTGGGCTTCCAAGGCAACTCCTTCCCCTGGAACCGCTGGCTTACCATTGTCCCGGGGGTACCGGTTGCCTTCTTGTGATCCACCCATCGTGTACATAATCAGAGCATTCCGGTCAGAATCAATCGTAATTTGCCGCCCACTTTCTGTATCCCGAAGGACAGCAACCGGTTGACTCCCCTTTCCCGGCTCATTCACAACAAACGCATCATCGAACCCTTCTTGATTTGGCGTTTTGGTGATTGCCTCTTTAATGTTTGTTGGCGCCCGGAAATCACGGGGCGTTCCGGCTACTTCCCGAACGCGACCAGTTGGTAAGTTATGTTCATCTAAATCAAGGTAACTCGAGCTATTAATTTGCAACTCATGCGTTTCAAGATCCTGATGATCACTCAAGTTAAAGTACACGTGACATGTTGGGTTAAAGAGCGTATCAACCTTCCCGTTCAGGGCACTGTACGCAATCGTTACTTGATTATTATTATTCAACGTAAAGATAATCGTTGCTAACATGTTTCCCGGAAATCCGTCCATTTCGCTGCTAATCGTCCGCTGAAAAATTATACTGACTTCGTTCTTCCGGGTAGTTGTCGTGTAGTTCCAATTAAGGGTATTAAATCCATGTCCCCCGCCATGGAGTGTATTTCCATTTTCATTAGCCGGGAGGGTTACCTCTTGACCATTGATCGTACACCGGGCATGGGCAATCCGGCCAGCAACTCGTCCAATTGATTGACAAGTACACAGGCCATTAAGGTAGTCGGTAACATTATCGTAACTCAATAATAGGTTCTGGGTCCCCCCACCAACCGTTGGAACGGTAAAACTATGCCAGGTTGCCCCCAATGTAAGGCACGAAATCGCCACTCCGTTATCGTTAACTGCCGTAATTTTCATAACGTCTTCACCATTATAGGTGTCAAACTTGTACGTACTAATTTTCATACGGAACCCTCCAATTAATGTAATCGTTCTCATAATCATTTTACAGCGACTCAAAAATGAAATAAAGACTATAATCAATAAAATAAATATCCTTACAATTAAGGATTAATAAGGATTAGTTACCTTATTTTATACAATTATCATTATATCCGCGTGACAAATGCACTTTTAATAATGATTTATTCTGATTTAATTATTATTTTCCAAAAAACACTTGACGATGATCTGAAACCGTTTTATGGTATAAGCGTTCACTACTTAATAGGGGGATTTTTTAAATGAACGACATTCTCATTGAACAGACCGAAGCACGCGTTGATCATAGTAAACAGTGGCGGCTGACCGACCGAACAACCAGCCGTTCGATTACCGTAACTTTTGACCGCAATCTGGAGACAACGATGAAAGTGCACCGGACATTTTCGTTCAACCGGTTTGAATCCGAACAGCTTAATCGCCTATGCCCGCTTGTAGCCGAGCTTGACACTAACTACGCCCTTAACCTTGACTGCGAAACAGTCGGCGTGGCATTCATGCCGCTTTCAAGCAAACAGGCCAAGCAATTAATGACCCCGACTGAATAAGCCACGCCATTACTCCTTGTGAAATAATAAAAAGATACCAACATCAAAGACGGGGATAACGAATACAAAAGACCAATGCTAAAGCTTTCAATCATCCCCTTCGCCCAGTTGTTCTATATAAAAAAGAAGGGGGACCCTGTGTCCCGCCTTCTTTTTTAAGGATTAAATTACCGTTCCGTGGTACGTTCCACTTACCACGTGCCGAAAATCAAACGTTGCCAGTTCAGATAATGGGATAATCCGGCTCACCCCGTAAGCAATCATCAGGTTTAACGTTGTCTTCTGGTCCTCATCCGGGATAACCAATACGGTTTGCTTATGGCATGCCCGCAGGTACCCCATCTCAAATGCCATCCCATCGTCCGGACACTGAGGGGTAAACAGCATAATGCCCAAATCAGCCCCCATAATTCCCTCAATGTCAGCGGTATAAGTTCGCGCTTGCCACTCAACCTCCTTCATTGCTTCGGGATGCTTAGTAACGTCAATCCCGTTATACGCAAAGTCAAGCGGATAATGCGATAACTCTCGTGAAACGGTTGGATTTGCCTCAATCGCAGCGAGTCCCGCTTTCATGTGGGCCTGCTGCTGTTCGTTAAACCAACAACACCCGATATATGCCCGGACGGGTGCACCCGGTAATTCATTTGCCAATTATTTATCCTCCAACTAAATTATGTTGTTATTGTACATGAGCACATGAACAATAACAACATAATCATCATAATTAATACCTATTTCCAAGTATCAACCTTATTCTGAGCGGTAAAAGTATACCGTGCCCGCTGACCACCGATCAACTTTGGGCGGGAGTATAATCCAGTAACCGTTGCTGCACCGACCGTGTGATGAGACAAGCGAACTGGCACCTGAACAAACCGGATGTGCATCCCAATCGCCGTTCCGCCAATGTCAATGCCACCATCCGCAATGATGTGCTCCACCTCAACCGGATCATTCATTCGCTCGTAAGCAGCGACCTGGGTCCCCCCACCGGCATGCATCGTCGGACACACCGAAACAATTTCAAAACCATGCCGCACCGCTGCGTCTCGCTCCATTAGTAATGCCCGGTTAATGTGCTCACATCCCTGAATAGCCAAGTCAATGTGACGGGGACGCAAGTACGCCATTACCGTTTCGTAAACGGTTACCCCAACCGCCAACGCGGAATCGGTTCCCATCCACTCACCACGAATCATACTCGTACTACATCCCACGACAAATAAGGAGCCTGCCTGAAGGGTAAACTTCTCGTTGTTAAAATAATCGTCCAGCACCCGCTGCAAATCAGCCCGAACATCCATCATTTTTCCCCCTTTGATACTCACTGCTTTACTCGCCGGGACCACCAATAAACTGGAATTCCAACAGACGTTGCTAAAATCCCCAATACCGTTATCTGTGTTTGAGTAAAGAGCGTCATCCCAAGAATGAAACAGCCCCCTGCAATCGCAACCAATGGAATCATCGGGTATCCGGGAACACGGTATGGTCGAGCCAACGTTGGTTGGGTCCGGCGTAACCTAATTACGCTACAAAACGCTAACAGATAAAAGATCCAAATGACAAATATCAACATATTTGTCACCGCGTTAAATGAGCCAGATAGGGCAAGCAGCGCAGCAATCACCAGCTGAATCACTCCAGCAAACCACGGCACTCCTCCACGGTTAAGCCGGGCAAACCAACTGCTTCCAGGCAACCGCCGTTCCTGACCTAAAACATAGGGAACCCGCATCCCCGTCATAACATACCCATTCAACGCACCATACACCGAAATCAGAATACCTACCGTCACAATTCGACCACCCAAAGAGCCAAATAATCGTTCCGCTGTCAAGGCCGCAACATTCAGGTTCCCCGTTACTAGACTAAATGGAAGAACCAGCAGAAAAACCAAATTAACCATAACATACACTGCCGTAACGAGGGTTAATCCCCAACCAATCGCCCGCGGGAGATCCCGCCCCGGCCGCTTCATCTCACCGGCGATGTTGCCGACGTTGATCCATCCATCATAGGCAAACATTGTCGCTAATAAACCGTTCGCCAACGCAGTGGCCAATGAATGATGACCGGCGTGGGCCGGCGTCCCAAGCTGGGCAAAGGATAAATCCCGCCCGTGTGTCAAACCAACCACTACGATTAATGCCAGGGGGACTAATTTAACAATTAACGTGACCGTTTGAACAATCCCACCGGCCCTCACGCTAACCAAGTTAATCGCCAGAACAATCACTGCAGTTACTATCGCCCCGGGAACAATCCACCGTGACGACCATCCCATTAAATTATCAAGTTGGGTGCTAAAAACAATAGCTATCGCCGCAATGTTTGCCGGAAAATAGATGAATGATTGGGCCCAGCCCGCTAAAAATCCCCAGAAACGACCATACGCATGCTCAATATACTTCATCAGACCGCCCGTTTCCGGGAATGCAGCAGCCAACTCAGCACAGGTTAACCCCGCGCAGACAGTAATAATTCCCGCCAAGAGCCAAACCCCGAGGGCTAAGAGGGGGGAGTGCGTAGCTGCCGTCACAGCGCCAGCCTTAAAAAAGACCCCGGCACCAATAACCGTTCCCGCAACGGTTGCGAGGGCGGCCATTCCACCAATTGATTGTTGCATGTCACGTTTAATTTCTGGCATTCTCTTTCTCCGTTCACTAATTCTTTCCCGTAGTTTACCCCTTTATTTGCTACAAAACAACTAATTTTTCATCATGAAAGGTATTGGTCAAGAACAAACTGCACTGCAGCTGCCACCCGTTCGCCTGCTTCCTTATTTGGATGCAAACGATCGCCTAGATCATATTCCCGGCGTAACCGCCCCGTCTGCGGATCAGCAAGAAGCGTAAAAACATCCACGGTATGCGGCTGGTTACGTAACCATTCATTAACCCGGGACTGAATGTGCCATAACTGCCGTTGCTCGGCCAGTGAGACCCGCCGTCGGTCAATTACAAACGGTGGTAGTGTGCTCATTATTAGCCACGTGGCGTGCTGTTGGGCGAGTATTTGAATCCGCTTTAATCCCGCAATTAACGCTTGGCTAGTTGGCACTTGATTTCCAGCAATCGCCTGTAGCATTAGGTCATTCGCTCCAATTGAACACCACATTACCGGTGGCCAAGCGGTTAACCGGCGAAGCTGATGCAATAGGCTCTCTCCGAATGTTCGGGGCACTTTCCCAAGAGGAAGAGCGTCAGCAAGTAACTGCCGTCCCGCAGTCGCAGCGTTAGTCACCACGACTGGACGATGCATGTAGTGGGTAATTAATGCATCCGTAATTGTCCCCACTTCAATCACAGAATCGCCAACCCCCATCACGGTTGTTGCCCGGAAAGCCCCCTTAACCGCCAGTCCCGTAAGACAATACCAGTTTTTTCGTCCTGTTCGGGATGAGAGCGATGGGATCACCCTCCTTCGCGCTATTGCGGCATTCACTAAGCCAGGCAAAATCGTGAAATTATAATCAACGTACGTTTGCGCTCGGGTTGCAACCAGCTGAACGTATATTGGTTCACCGGCCGTGACCGGATAAGTCATGTCGTCCAACCAACTAACCGTGTGCGGGGGAAGAACAATTTGCTGGTTTCCACATTGGGTAACGGCAATGCACTCATGTTGAAACCGTGCATCCCGCGCAACCCACACGTGATTAAAAACAACCGCCTGCGAACCAAACCGGTTACTCAACTCCAAGCTAAACGCCATTCCCGTTAATTGCGGGGTTACCTTAATCACCTGAACGAGTTGGTCACTTTGAAATGGTAACGCAGTAAAATCACTGCTTGTTTTCTGCCAAGCAACCTGCCACCCGTCTGTTTGCTTCGCCCCCATTAGCCAACCAATAGCCGGACAATTTCTTGGGGGTCAATCCCCACAAAATACTTGGTGAGATCAAATTTACCCAGGACGGTCCGCATCGCCTCCATTGTGTACGGCTGATTACGAAGTGCATCTTCAATTTCAGTTACTTCCGCCGTCCCAAAGAAGTCCCCGTATATCTTTACGTCCTTAATTTGGCCCGCCTTTACAAAGAACCGCGCATCAATCGTTCCTCCGGTAAAATGGCGCCGTTTTTTATCCGTAAACTCAGGTGATTTCCCGTAAACCCAATCCCAGTTATAATACAAGTCATCACCAATCTTTTGAATTGCCTTGCGGTCTTCATCCGTAAGGTGATATTCATTTTTTTGCGCTTCCGCTAACGTATCCACGCCCCAAATTTGCTTAATTAACTCATCACGGAACTGCTCCATTGTGAGGTTCTGGTACTCCGGCTTCAGATATGGTTTAATGTTCGTTACCCGACTACGAACCGACTTAATTCCCTTGGATTTAATTTTATCCTCCGGTACATGAAGGGCGTCGGCTACCGCTGATGTATCAACATCATACATTAACGTTCCGTGACAAAACGTCCGGCCGTCCCGGGTATACATCGCATTACCAGAAAACTTCTTACCATCAACCACAATATCATTCCGCCCCGTAACAGTTGCGCCCGTTACGCCCATCCGGTGAAGCGCATCAACGACCGGTTGAACCAGCTTCTTAAAATCACCAAACTGCGCATCATTGGCGGGAACAATAAAACTGAAACACATATTCCCGCGATCTTGATACATGGCTCCCCCACCAGATAATCGCCGGGTTACGGTAATATTATGTTCCTCACAATATTGCTTATTAATTTCTTCAAGGGTATTTTGATTGCGGCCTACAATAATACACGGGTCCTCAATATAAAACAGCATAAACGGAGGGGTCATCCGATCACTGTTCATCAAGTACTGTTCAGTTGCAAGGTTGGTTCGAATATCGTTGGTATCCATTGCTAAGTATTGCATCATTGTTAGTTCCTCCATTCCTAAAGGGGAGCCCAGGATCATCCTGAGCTCCCCGGTTACTGTTCTAATGCTTCGGTGCGGTGCGCCCTTAATCAGGTTTTTTTATGGTTCGCACCTTCTTAAATATTTGTCGGGTAACCCGTTGCTACGTCCGCTGCATCCTGCACGGATTCGCTAACACTTGGATGTGGGTGAATCGTCAGGGCAATGTCATCCACCGTGGCCCCAGACTCAATCGCCAGTGTCATTTCACTAATGATTTCACTGACATGAACCCCAACCATTTGGGCACCGACAATTATGCCGCTTCCCTTGATGTAAACAAGCCGCATGAACCCATTTTGAGCGTCCATTGCAACTGCCCGACCATTGGCAGCTAACGGGAACTTCGCTTGCTTAACGTCTAAGCCCTGTTCCCGGGCCTGATCGGCCGTCAATCCAGTGGTTGCAATCGACGTATCCGTGTAACAAACCGCCGGCATTGCATGATAATCAACCGTCGTTTTCTTCCCGGCGATTGCTTCAGCCGCAACTTTGCCTTCATAGCTAGCTTTGTGAGCAAGCGCAAAGCCCTTAACAACGTCCCCAATCGCATAAATGTTTGGAATCGTTGTCCGCCCCTGGTTATCAACAGGGATTAGGCCCCGGTCATCTAACTGAATACCAACCTGTTCAATTCCCATATCAGCCGTATTTGGCTTCCGCCCAACACATACAATGCAGTAGTCCGCCTTCAATTCCCGTTCCTCACCGTCGATTTCGGCTGTCACGGTAACGCTGGCGTCATCTTGATCAGCATCTTTTGCCAGAGCGTTCGTATAAATGTCAACTCCCTGCTTGCTGAAATGGTGCTCAACCACCTTAACAAGGTCCTTTTCATAGTTTGCAAGAATACTATCCGAACCCTCAAGAATCGTTACGTGAGCCCCTAAGTTAGCGTATGCGGAGGCTAGTTCACTTCCAATGTAACCCCCACCAACAACAACCAATTCCTTCGGCACTTCTGGAAGACTCAGGGCGCCAGTTGAATCAATAACCCGTCCCTCAAACTTAAAGTGCGGAATTTCAATTGGATGACTTCCGGTTGCGATAATCAAGTTATTAAACGTGTACGTTTGCGCCTTGTCATCCGTAATTACCCGGAGACTGTGGTTATCTTTCAAGTAAGCATTGCCCCAAATTACGTCGATGTTGTGCTTCTTAAAAAGCATTCCAACACCACCGGTCATTTTATCAACCACAGACTGCTTCCATTCTTGGGTTTTTGAAAAATCCAATTCAGCAGCCGTCACCCGTAATCCCATATCCTGTGAGTGCATGGCACTTTGATAACGGTGAGCAGCTTCAATAAGTGCCTTAGATGGAATACACCCAACGTTTAAGCAAACACCACCTAAAAATTCACGTTCAATAACCGTGACTTTTTGGCCCATTTCGGCGGCCCGAATAGCAGCGACATAGCCGCCGGGGCCCGCTCCGATAACAACTGTATCTAAGTCAATTGCAAAATCACCAACAACCATTATCTATCCCTCCATTAACAGCAGTGCCGGGTCACTCAGTAACTCCTTCAGCCGGTTCATTGCTCGTTGACCCGTTCCACCATCAATAATCCGGTGATCAAAGGCCATCGAGAGTTTCAGTACCCGGGCAATTTGGATCTGATCATCCACTACAACCGGTTCCTTAACAATCTTTCCCATCCCAAGGATTGCAACGTTCGGCGGTGCAATCAGTGGTGAGAAGAAGCCACCACCAAGAGAGCCAATATTTGTAATTGACATTCCTGTGTGGGCCATGTCACCTGACGTCAGTTTGCCATCCCGGGCCTTCGTGGCATTATCGGCAATGTCCCGTGCAAGGGCAAACAAACTCTTCTTATCCGCATCCTTAACGTTTGGTACGAATAACCCCTTGTCAGTATCCGTTGCGATTCCAACGTTAACGTAGTCGTGATAAACAATTTCGTTAGTTGTCAGATCAAGGGACGCATTTAATACCGGGAATTCCTTCATTACAATTGCCAACGCCTTCGTAATGTAGGCCATAAATGTCAGGTGAATTCCTCGGTCAGCGGCCATCTCCTTGTATTTCTTCCGGTGATCCCACAGTTTATCAACCACTACATCATCGTACAAGTGGAAATGTGGAATCTGGGACCAGCTGGCTGCCATTGTCTTAGCGGTTGCTTTCCGAACACCGGACATCTTTTCCCGGTGATCAGGCCAGTCAGCATCAGTTGCAATCGGCTGTGGTGCAGGTGATGCCGAAACTGTAGCTACCGGAGCACTTTCAGCAGCTTTAGCAGCTCCCGGTTGTGGAACCCCACCATTCTGCAAGAAGTTTTCCACGTCGCTCTTTAGAACCTGACCATGATTTCCGGTTCCCTTAATCTGGGCAATATCAACGTCATGCTCGCGTGCAAAGGCCCGAACAGCGGGCATTGCCAAAACCGGTAAACTGTGGTCCTGGGCTACAAATGCCGCCGGCTTCACTGCTGGTTGTTCGGCAGCCGGTGCCGCAGGTGCGGACGATGCTGACTCTTCTACGGCCGGTGCCGCGGATGACGCATCGTCTTCTTCTGGAGCGGCATCTTCTGGAACATCCCCATCAATTTCAATTTCAACCAACGGGTCACCAACACTGGCAGTATCTCCTTCAGGAACCAAAATCTTACTAATAATCCCACTCACTGGTGACGGAATTTCCTCAACAGATTTATCGTTTTCGATTTGAACTAGGTCACCATCTTCTTCGACCTTGTCGCCTGGCTGAACATGCCACTCGCCGATTGTTCCTTCGGCGATTCCCTCCCCAATATCAGGGAGCTTAAATTCATACTTACTCATATCGTTCCTCCTCAGTTCTAGAAATTCACCGTTTCTTTAACCTGGGCAACAATATCCCGGGTATTTGGAATCCACGCACCCTCTGCTTCACCGAACGGGTACGGAGTATCTGGCGCCGTAACCTGAGCAATCGGGGCTGATAATGACAGAATTCCCTTTTCAGCAATTAACCCAGCGACCTGATTACTAATTCCTGCACGTCGCTGAGCTTCCTGAACTAATACAGCCCGGCCTGTTTTCTTAACTGATGCAAGGATTGTTTCTTCATCCAATGGTGCAACCGTCCGCAGGTCTACAACTTCGGCGTTAATCCCGTCCTTCGCAAGCTGGTCAGCTGCTTTTAAGGCTTCCCGCACCATTGCACCGTACGCGATAATGGAAACGTCCGTTCCTTCGCGCTTAACGGCTGCCTTGTCCAGCGGAACAGTGTACTCTTCGTCCGGAACATCCTGTTTGAATGACCGGTACAACTTCATGTGTTCCAAGAAAACAACCGGATCATCCGACCGTACGGAAGAAATTAACAATCCCTTCGCATCGTATGGATCACTTGGAATAACCACCCGTAATCCCGGACACTGAGCAACTAATCCTTCCAAACTGTCGGAGTGCAGTTCTGGTGTGTGCACCCCTCCACCAAACGGTGACCGGATGGTAATTGGCATCTTCCGCGTTCCCCCCATCCGGAACTGTTCCCGGGAAATTTGACCAGCGATTTCGTCCATTGTTTCATAAACAAACCCAAAGAACTGGATCTCTGGAACTGGCCGGAATCCTTGAAGAGCCAAGCCACAGGCCAAACCGCCAATTCCTGATTCGGCTAACGGTGTATCAAAAACACGCTCCTCACCATGCGTTGCCTGTAACCCTTCAGTGGCCCGGAACACACCGCCGTTTTTCCCAACGTCTTCACCGAAAACTAAAATCTTATCATCCCGCGCCATTTCCTGGTCAAGCGCCTGAGTAATCGCCTTAATCATCGTTGTCTTCGTCATTGTTACTTGGCCTCCTTTGCTTTGAATTTGTCCGCTTCTGCCTGAACGCTAGCAGGAACATCATTGTATTCATTCTCAAAGAATTCGCTGATCTTCTGCGCCGGAGTAGCTTCAACCTTTTCCATCGCAGCATCAATCTGTTGGTTGACCGCGTCACTCCAAGCGGCCTCCTGCTTATCATCCCATAGTTTCTTGCTTTCAAGGAACTTCCGCATCCGAATAACCGGATCCTTCTTATGCCACTCATCCTCTTCAGACTTTGAGCGGTACCGCTTCGGGTCATCTCCAGATAACGTATGCGGTCCATACCGGTACGTTAACGTTTCAATCAATACCGGCCCGTTCCCAGCTGCTGACCAATCCCGGGCAGCCTTTGTCACGGCGTAAACAGCCAGGGCATCCATTCCGTCAACCTGAACACCAGGAATTCCGACAGCAACGGCCTTCTGCGCTAATGTCTTCGCAGCTGTCTGTTTCTTCCGCGGAACGGAAATTGCGTACCCGTTATTTTGAACAATGAAAACTGCTGGCGCCTTAAATGCTCCCGCAAAGTTCATTCCTTCGTAGTAGTCCCCTTGTGAGGTCCCACCATCACCGGTGTAGGTGTAAGCAACGTTTGCCTTCCCATTCTTCTTAATTCCCAAAGCAACCCCGGCCGTCTGGACGTATTGGGCTCCAATGATAATTTGCGGCGGCATTGCGTTAAGGCCTTCCGGATACTCATTTCCAACAACGTGCCCCCGCGACCACAAAAAGGCCTTCTCAAGCGGTAGACCGTGATGAATTAACTGCGGTACATCCCGGTATGCCGGGAGCAAGAAATCTTCCTTTTCCATCGCAAAGTTCGATCCCATTTGACTAGCTTCTTCTCCTGAAGTCGGCGCAAAGAAGCCTAATCGTCCTTGCCGGTTAAGTTTAGTGGAACGGTCATTTAAAATTCGCGACCACAACATTTGCTTATATAATTCAACCAACTGCTCGTCAGTTAAGTCGGGCATTAAATCTGGATTAACTACTTTTCCCTCTTTGTCTAACACCTGGTAGGTCTTAATCTCTGGGGAAACGTTGAGTTTATCAAAATCAAGTTTTGCCATCTGACTGCCTCCTCGTCTATGTGAAACTCCTTTTATTGAGTAACCGTTTACATCCTAATTATAGCGTGCTTCTTCGTGTTCGTAAATTTTGTGAATTTTCTTCATTTCTATTTTCAACAAAAATACACAATTATAGGGATTTTCATAGCATAAAAAGATGATTTAACCATAATTTGTGATAATTAGCACATCTTCCTTTTAAGTCTTACTAATTTAATTACATAAATTAAAGGAGCCACAACCTAGATTGTAGCTCCTCCATCAATATCTGCTTTTACGTTTACCGCCGCTTGTGCTCAATGTCCAAGTCATCCTCTAACTCATCAACCTGCTGGCGAACCTGCTGGTAATCAGCATTGGTTGTCCGCGCCATCAACACATCGCACCGCGCTGCTCGCACCACGTACGAAGCCACCGATCCAACAACAATCCGCTGAATAAGCGTCTTCCCACTCGTTCCAACAATAATCAGGTCATTTTGGTATTCTGGTTGAAAATCCTTCACAATAACGTTCTTAGGATTCCCAAACCGCAAATGAACATGAACTTTATCGGCATCAAGGCCCCGCTTCTCCACAATAATCCGTTTAAGTTTTGTCATGAAGTCCTCGTTGCGGTGCTCAATCTCGTATACCTTTTCCCCGTCAAGGGCAATCCCTGCCCCGCCGTATTCCAAGGCATTCAAGTCCAACACCCGCAAAACGTCCAGGACGGCCCCTGTCCGTTTTACCGTCTCAATCGCTGTGTTGAGGGCAACAAAGGAGTTGTCCGAACCATCAATACAAACCAAAATCCGGTCATACGTTTGTTCTTCCATCACGACTCACCATCTTTCTTTTACCTACTTTTAGGATAACGTTTTCACAATGATACTTCAAGGGATGGTCGGCGATTTCCCCCAATAAATTCAAAAAAATCGATTACTTTACCTGAATTCCTCCGATAATCGTCGCAAGGGCGTAAGCATACATTATAATCACGGGCAGTCGACTTAAAGCAGCCAGTAAGTTACCACGCTGAATCCGCTCCCCTCGCCACCAGGAGATTGCCCGCCGGCCGTAACGAACAATTATCCAAATTAGCGCTATACCGCTCAATAACGTAAAAGCCACCATAAAGAACGGAATGTGCAACCGCTCAATTAGCTGTAAACCAATACTTAGCCCCAAGTTGTTGAAAATATGGGCCGCAATTGACCACTTAATTCCGTAACGAAAGGCAATGTAACCCAACAGCAGTCCCATTAAAAACGCAAACGGGGTTTGAATAATATTCCCATGAGCGCACGCAAACAATACGGCTGATACTACGATTGCTAGCTTTGCTCCAAGCGGTTGGAGCCGCCGCATCACAAATCCACGGAAAACAAGTTCCTCGCAAACCGGGGCACACAATCCCGCATACAGCAGCATACTTACCGACCGCATTCCCAGCTGGCTAGCCTCTTTTATCTGATCCATTGCAGATAAGCCTAGCTGGTTCAATATGGCTTCAATTCCCACTCCATAGATTCCAATAATTAATTGAATCGCAATGCTGGCTGCAATGATCACCACCCCTGCCCGCAACGTCATTTGCGTTTCGTGTGCATGAAGGTACTGGTGGCGGAGTTGATGATTCGATCCCAAAATCAAAATTCCAACCCCCACTCCCACAGCAATCATGTACGCCCAACCGTTGCTGAGTACCGCAGACAATACCGCCCGCATCGAAAAAGCTTGCCCGCGAAGCAGCATTATTATTGTCGTGATAAGGAACACCCCGATGTTCAACGCAAAAATGTAAACAATTGCGCCCCAGCCAGCCTTACTCATAGTTCGACGTACTTGTCGTTCTCTTTCGCCCATCATAATTCTCCTCCTAATTATAGTAAGTTTATTATACTGGACTGCAATAATTTCGCAAGAAAAACATTATTAATCCTCCACCCAAATAAAACGTCCCCAGCACCCCTTAATTAGCGCTGAGGACGAATAATAAACTATTACTACAAAGTCTGCTGGTGCTTCTTCCGGAGATTTACCATCGTTGCTTCATCGAGATTCCCAAGGTCAACTAGTTTTTGCTCAATGGCTTCCAAAACAGTTACCCGATCTTGTGAACTAGCCATGAAGTCGTACCGGTCACCATCAATAATCAATAACGGGGAAGCATCATACGTCTTCCGCCACTCATCATACTGACGAAGAAGACGGTGGTAATAATCAACTAGCGACGGATCCTGCTCAATCTGTTCGTAATCCCGGCCACGCTTCCGGATCCGGGTCATCATCGTCTCATATGAAACCTTGATGTTAACCATCAAATCCGGGGATTTTTTATGTGCCGCCATCGGGAGTTCCTCCATCATGTTATTAAGAAGGCTCTTATAAATATCGTATTCAACTTTCGTAGCGTTCCCCATCTCAGTGTTCATTTTCATGAAGATTTCATCCTCATAAATCGACCGGTCGAGAATATTATTATCCTCCCGCATCGCCTGCTTAATCATCTTAAAGCGCCGGTTAAGAAAGAACGTCTGAAGTAAGTAAGCATACGGATTAGTCGCTTCCTTGTCACCTGCTGCCCGTTTCTTCGCAGCAATTTCATTTCCCTTATAAAATAACGGAAGTACCGGATTATCTTCGACCGGCTCGTAAAAAGCCGTTGATCCTAACTCCGCGGATAATAACTTGGTTAGGCTTGTCTTCCCCGAACCAATAATCCCTGATAACGTAATCAAAATGACTGAAGCATCCTTTCTATTGTGGTTTGTGCCTTCCCATTCTACCACATGTTGGGGGAGCGAACGAGCAGAATTTACAAAACAAACTCATGATTCTGGCCGTCTCCTAAACTTAACGTCCTTTAAGACACGAACTAATACCACAGCAATAATTGAACCGGCAATTCCCTGCACAACGTTAGTAAAAATCCCGAGGACCCCTGCTGTTATTCCGTATAAAACGATATCAGCGATGAAATATCCCAATACCATAATCACCGCTCCGCTAAGGTTAGCCAATAATAAGCACCAATAATGTTGCTTATTATATAATTTTCCAACGAGATATCCTTCTAATCCGTGGACTACTAATGAAAACAACATAAACTGACCGTACCCTGATATCAGATCGAGCAAAAATCCCGAACAACCTCCGACTAATAACCCCGCTTCCGGTCCAACAAGAGCAGCAATTAACATTATCCCCGCATCGCATAAATTAATATATCCATGCGTAAAAGGCACAGGGATAAGAATTATTCGACTTATTGCAACGTTTAGTGCTGTGAAAATTGCTAAAAAAATTATTTTTCTTATCTTATTGCGCTTCATAGACCAACCTCCACATAATAAACAACACCCTTAAAGTTAACCTAAAAAGAATATTTATTCTTTAGATATAAATAAAACGGTATTCCGATTAAAGTTGCTACAATTCCTATCAGGGTAGTTACCATCTGGGTAAATAAGGTCATTACAAGAATGAATAATCCACCTAAAATTGCAATTATTGGAATAACCGGATACCCAGGAACCTTATACGGTCGTTTTAAATTAGGCATCGTTCGCCGTAGTTTAATCACACCAATAAATGCCATTACGTAGAAAAACCAAATGACAAAAATCAACATATTAGTGACGGCGTCAAATGAACCCGATAAAATCATAATCCCTGCAATCACGTATTGCACTACACCCGATGCCCAAGGTACTCCGGCAGTATTTAACTTAGCAAAAAAGTCAGCAAATGGTAGTTTCTTTTCCTTTCCCATAATATATGGAATACGCATCCCGGTCATCGTATAGCCATTCAACGTTCCGTAAACCGAAATTAAAATGCCAATTGTGACAACCTTGCCACCCATTCCACCAAAAATCTTAGTCGCTGCCGCTGCAGACACATTAAGGTTTCCCATCACTACACTAATCGGGAGAACAAAAAGAAAGACAGCATTAATTAACAAATATGCAGCCATGACAATGCCAAGGCCACCAGCGATAGCTCGTGGAAGATCCTTGCCAGGATTCTTCATTTCGCCAGCAATGTTACCAACATGAATCCACCCGTCATACGCAAACATCGTTGCAAGTAACCCATTTGCAATCGCAGTTGCTAACCCCTTATGAGCACCGGGAACAATTGGAAACAACGAAAACCCCGTATGCCCACTGTGCATAAATCCAAATACAATAATTAATATCAGCGGAATAAGTTTAATAATTAACGTTATGGTTTGAATTGTTCCACCAACTTTGGCGCTAACAAAGTTAAGAAGAAAAACTGAAGCAGCCGTAATAAATGCGATTGGAATAATGTAAACCGCCGATATTCCCAATAAGTTGACGCACTGCGTCCCAAAAACAATCGCTAACGCCGCTACGTTCGCCGGAAAGTAAATAATCGCTTGTGCCCAGCCAGCTAAGAAACCCCAAAAGCTCCCATATGAGTGTTCAATATAACGCGTCAATCCGCCCGTTTCAGGAAATGCCGCCGCTAACTCTGCACACGTCAATCCAGCACAAATAGTAATGAACCCCGCGAGAAGCCACACAAACATCGCTAAACTTGATGAACCTGTATATTCTGTAACAGCACCCGCCTTAAAAAAAACTCCCGAACCAATTACAGTACCAGCAACGGTTGCAAGCGCTGCTACACTACCAATTGACTTTTTCATCCCACTTTGTGTCTTACCAGCCATCATTATTAACCTTCCTTCTTAAAAAGGAGTACTAACCGATTAATTAGTACTCCTTCATCCCGTACATTTCCAATAGACAAGTTGTTTAAAACTTAACTTTACTATTTGGGTTCGAGAAGAAATCAATAACCTGTTCTTCACGTTCAAGGTCAACGTTTCCTCCTGAAACCAAACCAACAACCTTCTTTCCTTTGATGAATTTATCATCAATTTTATGCGCTTCGAGCGCAGCAGTTGGCAATGCCCCAGCACCTTCTGCAAGGATTTTTGTCCGCACTAACAAATCTTTCATTGCACGCGCAATTTCCTCTTCACTGACGATTACCATTTCATCAACTAGATTCTGACAAATTGGGAATGTTATTGTACCTGGCATTGCAACATCCGTTCCATCAGCGATGGTAAAGTCATCATGATGATATGTCCGACTACCTTTGTCAATCGAACGGGCCATTCCGTGAACATTCTCCGACTGAACTCCTACCACGTGAACATCCGGATTAAACGATTTTATAGCAGTTGCAATCCCCGACATTAATCCGCCACCACCAACAGGAACAATCACTGTATCGACATCCCACAGATCATCTAAGATTTCTAATCCAATCGTTCCCTGACCAGCGATTACAAGGCGGTCGTTAAAGGGATCGGCAACGGTTAGTCCTTCCTTTTTTGCACGTTCAAACATCCACTCATGCGCATCATCAAAGGTTGCACCATGAATATCAACGTGTCCACCGTATCCTGCTGTAGCGTCCCGCTTTAATTGCGGCGCCTCTTCCGGCATTACAATATACGTTTCAATTCCCAACATTGAGCCAGAAAGTGCAATCCCTTGAGCGTGATTACCAGCTGAGGCTGCAATTACCCCACGCTTTGCTTGCTCTGATGATAAATGCTGCATAAAATTATTAGCACCACGGAACTTAAACGACCCAGTTAATTGCATATTTTCAAGCTTAAGGTATACCTCTCCACCAGTTACCTCTTCGCCCAAAAACCACGAGCGTAACAAGGGCGTCCGCCGGGCATACTTACTAATGTGTGCCCGTGCATCCATGATGTCTTTAATATTACAGTACTTTGCGGTTTTTTCAACCAAAGAATTACTCATTTCAAATCCCCCCAAATTTGATCTTTATAATTCTGTGTATGGCAAATTCAATGAATCCGCTAACCCTTTATTAGTTACATCACCCTTGTATACATTCACGCCTGAACGTAGTGATCCATCCTCACGGATTGCTGCATCAATTCCCTTATCCGCAATCTCCAACAGATATGGCAAATTACCTTGAGCGAGTGCCATGGTAGATGTCCGGGGAACAGCACCCGGTTGGTTAGGAACACCATAATGCACAACACCATATTTTACGTATACCGGATCATCAATCGTCGTTGCATGCATGGTTTCAACTGACCCCCCCTGGTCAATCGACATATCAACAATCACCGATCCCTTTTTCATTGATTTAACCATGTATTCCTTTACCAGCTTTGGTGGCCGAGCCCCCGGAATAAGGATAGTCGAAACAAAGATATCTGCTTCTTTAATCTCCCTAGCAAGATTTTCCTCGTTTGATTTAACCACCCGAACATCCTTACCGGCATACATGTTCTGCAGTTCCTTAATCCGGTCATCATTTAATTCAATAATTACAACAGATGCTCCTAATCCAAGGGCAACTTGAGCGGCGCCTTCAGCCGCATTACCACCGCCAAAGATTACTACCCGACCGGCAGGAATATGAATATCGCCTTCGTCTAACCCAGTAATAAGAATCCCTTCACCTTGGTGTTGTGCTTCTAGATAATACGCCCCCATAATCACAGAACGTTGTCCGGTCATCCTACTGATTGGCGCTAATAATTCAAGTTTTCCATTATGCACAACGGTTTCTGCCCCAATAGCGGTCATCTTAGCATCCATCATCGCCTTTACAGTTTGTGGAGCTGACGCTAAATGCTGGAATCCCCAGACAATTTTTCCTTCCTTGAAGTATTTGTACTCTTCTTCAACTGGTTCTTTAGCCTTAATCATCAAATTACCCTGATTCCATGCCTCTGCATGACTCACAATCTTGGCGCCAGCTTCTTCATACTCCTGGTTAGAAAAACCCGATCCAATACCAGCATCTTTTTCTACTAAGACAGTGTTCCCAGAGTTTACCATTTTTTTCACATTCTCGGGGGTAGCAGCAACACGAGCCTCTCCCTCTTTTTGCTCCTTAATGACCGAAATAGTCATACTCATAGTAATCACTCCCGCATAATCAATTACTTTTAGGCTGCAAATTTATCTGGATCCAAAAGTCGTCTACATGCCTACAACCCCAGTATATATATATATACGTGCAAGCGTTTTCTGGAAAATAAATCAATCAGCGGCAAAATTTTATTAACGAGTGATTTAGCGTACTAATAATGTTGATTGAATTTACAAAATGTAAATCTAAATCGCCTATTTTTATATGTGAAATAATTATCAAATCATGCTAAAATGTCATTTAAAATGGTTCAATTTAAAAAGCACATCACGGAAAACCCGCGATGCACCTTAGCCAAAGCTATGACGATAGTCCAAACTAATACGATGTTAATCATGCAATTAATATTGTAACTATCGTAAAAACAATCCCCGGTAGCACAACCACTAAAACTTCAAAATTGCACTTTTCTATACTATTACCCAATAAGATTCCACCAACATAGTTCAGTAACCAACCATGTCAATGGAATCAAACATAAAACCGTCCATCTACTTCCGATGATGGTGATGGTTTTTGATTTCCCGCAATTGTGCCTGGTCAACCGGTGACCAGTGCGTGTGGCCGTAGTTTATAAGAACCACCCCAGCCGGTGCCGCTTGCAGGGTCATTGAAACCGCAATTAATGCAAATAACCGGTGTAACAATTCTCTTTCCTCCTTTTAAACTAAACTCTCTTACGGTCGCCTATTCTACCACCCATACTTAAGAAAAGCATCCTACTGATAGCCATAAAAAAAGCCCGGGACGTTACCCTGACTTTCAATAAAACGGTTACTACATTAATATCTTATTCTACTATCACTAAGGGTTATTTTGTCCCCTTAATCCGCTGAATCTCGGCCCGGTACTTCTTAGCATTAGCGGTAACCGCGGCATAATCACCTTGATCAGCAGGTCCAACCAGGTTACTTCCAGCCCCGACAACAACAACACCCTTTGCGTACCAGTCCTTCATGTTTTCCAAGGCAACTCCCCCGGTTGGCATAATGTTTGCGTACGGAATTGGGGCCTTCACAGCGCTAACGAACCCGTTCCCAACAACACTCCCAGGAAAGACCTTGACAATGTCTGAACCATACTCCATGGCCGTTTGAATTTCGGTAACGGACATACACCCTGGCATGTATGGCACTTGGTACTTGTTACACAACAACGCCGTCTCCTTATCAAAGGTCGGGCTAACGATAAACTTAGCGCCTGCAATCATCGCAATTCGCGCAGTAATTGCGTCCATGACGGTTCCAGCACCAATAATTACCTCATCGTCATCGCCATATTCCTCATTCAACTGAGCAATTACTTTATCAGCCTCCGGAACCGTAAATGTCAATTCAATTGCCTTAACGTCCCCCGCGATGCATGCCTTTGCCGTTTGGTAGGCCTGTTCCCGAGTTCCACGAACTACCGCAACAACTCCTGATTGAACAACTTGATTTAACACGTCAACACGTTTCATTCTCTTCTCCTCCTTCAAAAACTTCTTCCTGAACACCTTCCGCCCGGTAAAAGGCCGCTAACTCTGCCGGGGACGGATATCCCCCTTCGTCACCAGCAACCTGCACCTGCATTGCACCAATTGCGTTTCCCCGCATAACAGCGCTTCGCAACGTTTTTCCTTCAAGCAATGCCGTAATCACCCCCAATGCAAACCCATCACCTGCACCAACGGTGTCAACAACGTGCTTAACGGCAAAACCGGGCACCATCATCTTTTCCCCGGACTTCGTTTTTACAAACGCTCCCCGGGCACCAACCTTAACGATGACGATTCGCGGCCGTCCTTTAAGGTAGAAGTCAGCAATTTTTTCCGGATCATCAGTTCCGACTAACAGCCTTCCTTCCGTAACCCCTGGAAGAACCATATCTGCCTGACGAGCAAACGCATTCACCTGCAAGCGCATCACTTCCCGGGTTGCCCATAACGCAGGGCGAAGATTAGTGTCAAACGTAATAAAAACACCCTCGCGCTGCATTCGATCTAATAAAGCCGTAAATGCGCAGTTTGCTGCCATCGAAATTGCCGGAAAAATTCCTGTTAAGTGTCCTACCGTAACGTTTCTGAGACTCACCCGGTCAACGTTTTTTAATTTAAAATGGGATGCGGCTGAGTCAGACCGATAATTATACACCGCTGGGTCACCGTGGGTTACGTGGTCCTTAATTTGATGCCCCGTCCAGTGATCCGGATCAACAAACAGATACTGATCATCAATTCCCTGTGCCTGAATTTGATTCCGGACAAAGTTGCCAAACGGATCATTTCCCACTTGTGAAACGTAAGAGACACTGTGCCCTAACCGCCGGGCACCAACCGCAACGTTTAATTCCGCACCACCAAGGTAGCGATCAAAGTGGGTCACGTTTTCTAACCGCACATCACTTTCCGTTGATGCCAAAACAGCAAGTGGTTCGCCCATCGTTAAGATTTCACTCATTTTCTTCACCTACTCGTTACTCATCCCGAACGGTATCAGCCTCAATCTGCTCGAGGGACTTACCAGCCGTTTCACGGAAACAGAATTTAACAAACAACCCCATAGTAACACAGCAAATTCCGAAAATAATAAACGTCCACACATCACCAAGATGGGCAAGCATCATTGGGAATAGCTGCGTTACAGCATACGTTGCGGCCCACAACGCTGCTGATGCAATTGATGAAGCCCGCCCCCGAATCCGGTTCGGGAACATTTCAGAAATTAAGACCCAGGTACCGCCACCCCAGGACATTTCAAATGCACTCGTATGAATAATGATTAGTGCAAAAATAAAGATATCGAATAACCGGCTAATACTTGTCTGATCAAAGGCAAATGCCAGGAGAAACATACATGCCGCCATGGCATATCCGCCCCAAACAAGAAGCCGCTTCCGGCCAAGTTTATCAATCAACCCCATAAAGAAGGCCACAAAGATCACTTTAACAAACCCAATACCAATTGTCTCAATCATTGCCGCGTGAATCCCAGCCCCCGCATTCCGAAAAATGATTGGAGCATAATACCCAACGGCGTTAATTCCAGTTAACTGTTGGAATACCGAGCACATAATTGCAACGAACAAAGCCCAGCGAACCCCCTTCTTAAAGAGCTCGCCCCAGCCAGCACTATTGTTCCGTTCTTCACTCACGGTATGCTGAATACCACCAAGCGTAGCCGACACCCGCTGTTCCTGATTACCAGTAACCTTTAACAGGATCTGCTTAGCTGCATCGACCTTTCCCTGGCTCACCAAAAACCGGGGGCTTTCCGGGATAAAGAACATCATGATAAAGAACAGAATTCCCGGAATGGCACCGGCGAAAAACATCATCCGCCAACCAACATCGTTGTTCCATGCCGCCGAATGTGTATTGGTGATTAATGCATTTACCAGATAAACAATGAAAATCCCGGTGGCAATGGCTAACTGATAACTCCCAACGAATCGGCCCCGGATTTCTTTCGGCGAAATTTCAGCGATGTACAATGGCACCAAAGTGGAACACATTCCAACCCCTAAACCACCGATTAACCGGGACGTCACTAAAATTCCGATTGACGGGGCAAACCCACACCCCAACGTCGAAATCGTAAATAGCAATGCTGAGATAAAAAGGACGATTTTGCGGCCAAGTTTATCAGCACACCACCCCGCAATGAGACAGCCAACAACCGCTCCTAAGGGAATGCACCCTGAAATAAACCCTTCCAAACCACTCGTCATCTTAAAAGTATGTCCGATAAAGTTAATTGCTCCGGACATTACTCCCTGGTCGTATCCAAATAACAAGCCACCAAAGGCCGCTGCGAAGATAATCCATATTAAGTAACGGTTCGCATGAATTTTTTCATCACCCATCATTAAGTCCCCCTAACCTAAGTCACTCCTACCTATCCCTTACTATCAAATTGAAAATACTCCCGGGCGTTGTTATAACAAATGTCCTGAATAATTTGACCAAGGTAGTCGTAGTCCTCCGGAACCTGTCCCCGGACGACCCACTCGCCAATTAAGTCACACAGCACCCGCCGGAAATATTCGTGCCGCGGATATGAAAGGAAACTCCGGGAATCAGTCAGCATTCCAACAAAGTTCCCCAGTAAGCTCTGTTGGGCCATAATTCGCAGCTGCTCATGCATCCCTTCACGCGTATCGTTGAACCACCAAGCACATCCTAGTTGCATCTTTTGCTTGATCCCGGCTTCCTGGAAGCTTTGCATCCCAGTAGCTAGTTCCATCCAGTCGTTCGGATTAGTCGAATACAGGATTGTCTTGGGAATTAAATCCTCCTCTACGGCGTCGGCAAACAATTTCATGATTTCGCCGGCAATTCCTGGTTCGGACCCCATCGAATCAAATCCGGTATCTGGGCCTAATTTCCGGAATTGTGGGCCGTTGGCGTTCCGTAAAACGTTCATGTGGTACTGCATCGTCCAGTCGTACTTCCTATTAAGCTTCATCAGCATTTCCATCAATAACGTCTGATAGCCGTTTACCTCGTGTGCACTAAGTTCACCGCCCCGAATAGCCTTTTGAAGAATTGAGTTAAATTCTTCCTCGGTAATTTGCTCATACGTGTAACTGTTTAATCCGTGATCGGATAATTTTCCTCCAAGCTGGGCAAAATAAGCAAACCGCTTGTCTAAAGCTTCTTCAAGCGATTCGTAATCAGTAATCCGAACATCAGCTGCTGTACTTAACCGCTCAACATACGCCCCAAAGTCACCCTCGTTTATCCGCACGAGGTTATCTGGCCGTAATCCGGGTAAAACCTTAAACCCGTTGGTTGCCTCTTCCTGCCGCAGTAATTGGTGGTAATGTAAGTCATCAGCGGGGTCATCGGTAGTAACAACTACCTTAACGTTCATCCGCTTAATCAATGCCCGGGGTTTAAAATCATCCGTTTGCAGGAGGGCATTAGCCTTCTCCCACACCTCGCGAGCATTCTTTTCCGTTAACGGTTTGTCATAATGGAAAAACCGCCGCAATTCCAGGTGAGTCCACTCGTATAACGGGCTTCCAATGGCTTTTTCAATCGTTTTGACCCAAGCAAGAAACTTCTCATATTCATCCCCGTCGCCGGTAATTAATTCCTCGGGAACACCATTCGCCCGTTCGAGCCGCCACTTGTAATGGTCACCGTACAACCCATCGTTTAGCCAAATCCGGGTAATATTTGGATAGTTTTTATTTTCATAAATGTCCTTCGGAACTAGGTGACAATGATAATCAATAATCGGCATCCCTTCCGCGTAGTCATGAAATAACCGTTTTGCTGGCTCATTTGTTAACAAGAAATCATCATTTAGTAAAACCATTTGTCTCCCCCCTAATTAACCGAACAGGTTATGCCCGTTCCTCCTTATCAATTGCTTCCCATAAGCCATTCAGATAGGTAATCCCCAGGGCCCGGTCATACAGCCCGTACCCTGGCCGCCCTTGTTCACCCCAAATGTCCCGGCCGTGATCCGGCCGAATGTAGCCATCAAAATGAACATCATGCAAAGCTTTCATTACTTCATACATGTCGAGATCTCCTTCACTTGAAAGGTGGGCTGCCTCGTGAAAATCGCCTTCATTGCCAAAGAATTTGATATTCCGGGCATGGATAAAAGGTGCACGGTCCTTACCGACGAACTCCCGAATCAATGCAGGAACGTCGTTTTCAGGATTTTCCGCTAAACTTCCGGTACAAATCGTAAACCCGTTATACTTAGATTCGTGAAGCTGTTCAATTTTCAACATGTCTTCCCGGTTCTTATAAATCCGGGGAAGGCCGAACAGCGGCCGTGGCGGGTCATCCGGGTGCATCGCCATCCGCACATCGCATTCCTCGCACACCGGAATAATTTCGTCTAAGAAGTACTTCAGGTTTGCCGTCAGCTTTTCAGCATCCACATCCTTATACAACTTGAAAAGCCGTTTAACTTCCGCTAACCGCTCAGGCTCCCATCCCGGAAGAACATACCCGTTAGAATTGTCCTCAACGGACTTGATAATGTCCTCCGGAGAACCTTCTACCATCTTGTGTTCAAATGCCAAATCCGTTGACCCGTCAGCAAGCGGGTAATGCAGGTTTGTGCGCACCCAGTCAAAGATTGGCATGAAGTTGTAACAGATGACCTTAATCCCATACTTTGCCAAATTTCGAATGGTCTGTTTATAGTTTTCAATGTATTTATCACGAGTAGGTAACCCAATCTTAATGTCGTCATGGATATTGACCGATTCAATTACCTCAAGCTTTAACCCTGCTTCTTCCACTTCATCCTTCAGCGCTTTAATTTCGCTTTCCGGCCAAACATCTCCAACTGGAATGTCAAATAACGCCCCAACAACCTGCGTGGTCCCTGGAATTTGCCGAATATCCTTTAACTTAATGGCGTCCGACTTGGAGCCGTACCACCGAAATCCCATGTTCTTCATCGTCATATCCCCCTAGAATGAGTAGTTCTTCGTTGTTACCATTTCATGAAGCGTCTGCCGCACTGCGCCCGGAGCCGCAATTAATTGCTCAAAATCACGCTCAATCTTGTCACCCAAGCCAATTGCATAAAGATCGTACGTGAAAATTTCCTGATTAGAAATGATTGGTTGTAACGCTTGGTGAATTGCCGGTTGTGTTGCTCCCAACTCAATCCCCTTTAAGGAAGCCTGAAGCTGATCCATTAACGGGTCACGGCTAAGGGTGAATGGCTTACCGTTATCTCCAATCCTCGTCAGGTACCGGCACCACCCAGCAATTACAAATGGGATGAACTCAAGCGTTTCCGGATTTCGTTGCGGGTCATCAATGTAATGGCTGAGCGTAACCCCATAACGGACGCTCATTTTCTGGGAAGTATCCGTTGCAATCCGCTGCGGCATATCTGGTACGTTCTTATTTTGAAGCCGTTCATCAATGAACTCGGCTAAAAACTTCCGCGGGTTGATTACCTTCGGATCCTTAACAACCGGTAAATCTTCGCCGTACCCCAAATTCTTAATTAGTGCAACCACATCGTCATCCTGCACTTCGTCGTAAATTGAGGTGTACCCCAACAGACAGCCATAAATGGCCAGCGCAGTGTGTAGTGGGTTTAAGCACGCCGTCACTTTCATCTGATCGGCATCATTCACCGTTTCCCGGTCAACCATCATAACGCCCGCCTTCTCAAAAGCCGGCCGACCGTTTGGGAAGCTGTCTTCCATCACAAGGTACTTAACCTCCTCAGTGTTAGCAAACGGCGCAATGTTTGTATGCTTTGTCGTGTGCAAAATTGTCGTATCAATAAACCCGTTTTTCTTCAAATTAGCCCCGACGTTTTCCGCAGGGTTAGGCGTAATCCGGTCAATCATCGTCCACGGGAAGGAAACCTTTTGCGGATTATTTAAGTAAGCAATGAACCCGTCATCAACCAACCCCTGCTTTTGCCATCCGTTAGCAATGGTCATTACACCGTCCTGGAACGTCTTCCCGTTTTGCGAAAAGTTATCCGTGCTAACCATCGCGATTGGAAAGGCCCCTGCTTGGTAGCGCGCATATAAAAGGTGGGCAATGGCACCCATGTTCGTCTTAGGCGCTTCTGGGCCATTTTTAATGTCAGCCGCCGCCATGGCAGTTAACGAACCGTCAATGTTATGGAGAGCGTATCCCTTTTCGGTAATCGACATCGTTGCCAACTGTAGTTCCGGATTTTCAAAAATTGCGGTCATCCGCTGCCATCCAGCTTTATTTGCAGCGTTGTAGTAGATACTTTCCGCAACACTTGCCACTAACTGCTTATCAAACGTTCCGTCATTGTTCATAATAACGTCCACAAACCGGTTCCCGTACTTGTGGTACATGTCACTAATGACTTCATCATCGTAGGTTTCGGCAACAATGACCCCGCCGGTCATTTCACCCTGTGCAATGAGATCCTGCGCAATCAACGCATGGAAACACCGAAAAAGGTTTCCCCCACCGAAGTGCACCCACCGAGGGTGCTTAGTTCCTTCGATCGTTATTTGCCGTTGACTGTAAGTTGGAACCTGAATTCCTGCTGCATTAAAAGCTTGCGCCGCCGTTAAATAGTCATCGTTTAAACTAACCATTGTAATCCTCCTTTTTGCTAACGTGCCGCTAATTCTTCAAAATTGGCATTGAACTGTGCTACGTAATCAACCTGCAGCGGTTGGTACTTCCCAGCTACAAACGCTGGTAACGCAATCTCTTCCAATACCTGCCACGACTCATTTTCCTTGGTAACAAGAATAGGGAAAAACAGGGTACCGGCCTTTTGGCTAGCCTGATAATCACCCACCGCATCACCCACCATCATTATTCGGTGCGCAGGCACCTGTCGGGATAAGCGAGCCAAGCAAGTTGCCTTTTTACCATCTTCCTGACCAAAAACGGTATCGACAAATGCAAGTAGTCCGTTTCGTTTCCACTCCGCAAGTACCGCCGCCTTATTGGCCGAACTCACAATTACCACCTGAGCAACCTTACTAATCGCAGCAAGGCTCTTCTTCGTTGCGGCAAACGCCTTAAAGGAAGCGCTCTTAGCTGCAATGTCACTGTTTACCCTTCTGGACCACGTTAATGCCCGCTTGAGATTTTGGTCATCCGGTTCCTTAGCAATTGCTGCTTCCAACGACTGCTCTGAAAATTCTGGAGTAGTTTCAACCCACTTTTTCAATGCCGTTAAGTGCGGATAATTAATGTGCTCGAGCGCCGTCGCCAATCCTTTAAACCGGTTAATCCCTCGGGTGCGAGAATACAAGTTAAGTTGATCCCAGTATTTCAGAAATTCCGCTCGGTCCTTAATTGCAAACACGTCCACCAGATCCGGGCCGAAACACTGCTGGTGCTTGGGGGTCATGGTGTCCATCGCACAGCCGTCCGAGTCAATACATACGATGTTTTTTGTCATCTTATTCACCCCATTAATACCGGGTGTCTTCAAAGCCGCAAAATGCATCAACTGGGCTTTGCCCCTTAAATTCGGACCGCCCAAGCATCTTATCAACCAACGCTTCTAGGGTGCCCTGCTGATCGTCGTAACAGTTAATATACGTTTGCACCTGAGGCACATCTGCCAGGTGGAACGGACTGTTAACGGAAACAAAGATGGTTGGTACTTCATGAACATAGAACGGAATATCCGGCGTTCCCTTGGAAGCAGGCCACTGAATTCGTTGGTCCGTATTCGGAACCACCTTTGCCATGTTAATAATCAGGTCATAGTTATCCGTTAATTCAGCGATTGGCCGCTTCTGGGCATAGACATTTGCCACTGCAGCCCGACGTTTCTCCGGCGGAAGGTCCTTAATCTGATCCTCAAGTGATTGCCAAATCGTAACCGTAAAGCCTTCCTTTTCCAGGAGTTCCTTCATGACGTCGACCGGCCGCTTACTTGCGCCACCCATGATCATCCCGAAACCACCTTCATGCCCCTTAACGTCCACTAAAAGCACCCGCTTCTGCTTAGCCGGACTAATTGGGAAAATGTGCTCCTTGTTTTTAACCAGCGTAATTGCCTTATCCGTCACTTCCCGAGCAACCTGCTTGTTTTCCGGCTTACCAACATGCGCAAGTTGTTCTTTCTTGGGGTGCTCCAGGAACTTAAAGCCCTTATTTAGTCCAATATGAGCCTTTAGTCCCAGAATATGCATAAGCGCATCGTTCAACCGCTCGTCCGTGATAACCCCATTCTTGTATCCATCCATCATCCACTGGAAGTCTTCATCCGGATCGTTAAAGAAGAGGAAAAGATCAACACCAGCAGCAATCGCCGTTGGTAACAGGTCACGCCGCTTCATCGTTCCGGTCATCCCGACCATGTGACTGGCATCGGTAACCACTACTCCGTTGAAGCCCATCTTCTTCCGGAGAAGATCCGTAATCAGGTACTTGTTTAACGTTGCTGGGAGGTTGGCTTCTTGCAGTGTTGCGTCCGGCTTAAAGTACCGCACGTAACTTGGAAGACCAATATGCCCCGCCATAATGGACGGCACTCCCGCATCAATCAGTGCCTGGAAAACTTTCCCAAAGCTGTTGTCCCACTCCTCAACCGTACTGTGGTTAGGAGCAAACGACAGGTGTTGGTCACGTTCATCAGAACCGTCACCCGGGAAATGCTTGGCCGCCGGAGCAATGCCAAACTCTTGAATTCCCTTCATGTATGCTAATGACAACTTAATGTTCAAATCCGGGTCATCTGACCATGTCCGCACCGACAAAATCGGGTTACGCCAGTTCTTTAACAACCCAACAATCGGTGCAAAACTCCAATTACATCCGATTGCTGCTGCCTCTTCACCAGCAATTTGTCCCATCCGGTACGCCAAATGCTCATCACGGGTTGCAGCCACCTTAATTTCATGACCAACGTAGGTGCCATCAGTGCAGGCCCCATCGCCACCAGCTTCCGTATTAGCGGCAATCAATAGTGGAATTTTACTGTTTTCCTGCAAAATCTTATTCTGGTCATACACCTCTTCGGCTGTTCCAGGGTTGTACCGCACTCCGCCAATATGGTAATTGTCCAACACCCCTTTAAGGTATCCTTCTTCCCGCGAAGATCCCATGTTGATGAACAATTGTCCAATCTTTTCTTCAAGTGACATTCCGGCAATTGTATCCTCAACCCACTTAATTTGTTCTTCATTTAAATAATACGGTTTGGCCGTTAAATCAACGCTCATTCCTGTCTCCTCCTTCATTCGTTTTTATCATATTGTTTTCATGAATCTCTGCTAATTTCTTAGCATTCTCCGTTACTTTTTGCTTATTCAACGGATAAATTACAAGTAAAATGCAAGCAATTAACGAACAAACCAACGGTACAATTACAGCCATGTCATACAGCCTATTGGCAACGCTTGCATTTTGAACAATCGCTCCAACCGTAGATGATTTATAACCGATAATCGAAAGCATAAAACCACCCGCACCCCCGGCAATCGCCTGAGCTACCTTTCTAGCAAATGAATTAACTCCATAAACAACACCATCTTCACGAGTACCCGTAATTATTTCATGATTATCCGTCACATCAGTAATAAATGCCCATACCATTAAGTTAAAAATACCCATACCGACTGTGCCTATAAAGTTTAAAATAATGAAAACAAGTATACTCCGGGTATGAATAAGGAAAAGAACCAAATAAACTATGACTGAAAGAGCTAATCCTGCTGCAGAACATTCTTTTCTTCCAAATGTTTTTGTAAGATAACGACTAAATGGAGCTAAAATAAACGTAACTCCAGTTCCCAACATCATATTAATCGACAACGCCACTTTACTATGGAAGTAAACAGAAAAAAGGTACGTGCTCGTTGTCCCTGACATCATTAAATTAACAACCAGTGACATATCAATAAATACTAATATAACCAAGGCAGGGTCTTTCAAAAATCCCTTTAACAAGCGCCCTAGCGGAACCTTACTCGTTTTATTAGTACGTATACGCTCGGTTGTTAAAGTAGTTGTTAATGTGTAGCAACAGTATGCACACAACGCACAAATTACTGCACACAATAAAAATCTACTACCAGAAACCTGTCTGCTTGCTCCGACATAAATTAACATCGGTAACAAATATGAAACGACCATATTAGCAAGTGACGACCCAACAGATCTAAACGTTGAAAGTGATGTTTTATCGTCAGGATTATCACTAATCACCGATGCCATCGAACCATACGGAATATTAACCGAAGAATACAGGATTCCCCATAGAATATATAAAACGTAAACATAACATAAACGAAACGTTATGTTGAGAGCGCGTACATAAGGCATAAACAACAGAATAATCGAAACCAAAAGCGGATATTTCATCCTATCCATCCAAGGTGCAAAACGTCCTTTTTTATGCAACTTACTATTATCAACGAAACGCCCCACAGAGACGTCCGCAATTGCATCAACAAATCTGGCAATTAAGAATGCCAATCCAACCTGTGCACCCGTTAACCCCAAAACATTCGTACAAAAAATCATAAAAAACGATGAGATCAACATAAACGAAAAACAATTACCTGCATCGCCAAACATGTATCCCAATTTATCTCGTAATCCGAATGGGCGAGTTGCCACTCTGATAGTTTGTTGAGATCCACCCATACTTAACACCTCACATTGTGATTTTAATAACTATCTCACATAAGATAGTGTAACCCAACGTGTAACCGCTAACAATGATTAGCCATCAATTTGAGATTCCTCTTTCTTGTATACATATAGTTAATTCTTATCGAAGAAAAACAACCAAAATATTCCGCATTATAATTAATATATCCATCCAATTTGTGATTGATTTCATAATTATCAAATAAAAACCTGTTAATGCAGATTAATCCACATCAACAGGCTATCCTTGCTTTACTAACATATAATTACTTTAAGGTCGTCAACCATCTTTTTTTCAAAAGGTCCACGACTGCTTTAGGCCGCCGATCGCGTGTAAATACACCCTTTAAATTCCCGTCAATTCGTCGCAAATTATTCGACGTCTTAAAATCAGCAAACGCCCATAATTGCTCACCAACAACATAAGAAAATTCGTCAAAAACTTTAAAATAAGCTTCGTACAGATCCTTTTGATACTCTTCAGAATACGGGGCGTGTTCCAAACTATGCATCCCTGGAACTGTGTCTGCGCCAAACTCAGTAAAGATAATCGGTTTATCCGGGAAGCGCTTATGCCATCCTTGTATATCTTTTCTTAGATCACAAGTTGCTTGATTTAAATCTCCATGATCTATGTACCAGCCATAGTACCGATTTAAACACACCACATCAAATAAATCTCCAATTAAATCCGTATCATAATCATCGTTTACTATACTTACCCATGTTAATGGCCTATGTTGAAAATCTAATTTCCTAGCAAGCTTTACGAGCGGTTCGAAATACTCCCGAGCTCCTTTAACATGGCCTGCAGTCTCATTTGCTAACGACCACATGACTACGGACGGATGATCCATATCACGCTCAATAACTTCCTTTATTACCTTTTTATGGTTTTCACCAGTCTTCAACGTATCCCAAGTTTGCATTCCCCGCTGAGATAAATCAACATTAAAACCTACAAAAAGACCAACAGCGGGCATTTCATCAATAATAACGATTCCATCTTTATCCGCTTGGTCCAACTGTTCCTCAGAATAAGGATAATGCGCCGTTCTATAGGAATTGGCACCGATAGATTTTAAAATTTCGTGATCTAAAATTATTGCTGGTTCATTTAATCCCTTACCACTCCCAATAAAATCTTCATGTTTACCAAACCCCTTAAAATAAAACGGTTTATTATTAATCAAAAAACTATTATTCCGTACTTCAACGGTGCGAACTCCAAAGTCCTTTGTATAACTGTCCACCATTCTCCCATCACGGTATACATTAACGAGAAGTGAATACATATATGGTTTACCTGGCCACCATAAATGTGTCTCTTTAATCTTCAGTGGCTCTCCATTAGTGGTTTCACTCACAGCCTTCCCTTCTTGATTTAAGATAGTGTACTCACAGTAATCATACGGCCCATCAACCGAAACAATTGGGATAACAGTTGTGCTTCTTAAATCAGTTTTATACTTAACGTGAATTTGTTTTAACCGCGTCAAATTTGTTGCATATAATTTTACCGAACGGTGAATCCCAGCAAAATTAAAAAAGTCAAAGCGATATTCTTCTTTGCCGTTATGATACCCTGCACTAGGCAACGTCGTATCGTCTAGAATATTATTACCCTTAACTTTCAATATATTATTACCATCCCGTAAATACTCAGTCACTTCTGCTTCAAACGGCGTAAAACCACCCGTATGTTCGACTATCTTATATCCATTTAGGTATACTATAGCTTTATGACTAACAGACCCAAAATGTATAAAATAACGGCGATCATTTTCCTTAGGAACCTGAAACTCAGTCTCATACCAAAAATCACCAACGTGTTCATCAATATCAACGTCAATAATTTGCGAATTATACGAACCCGGAACTGCTACCCACTTATAATTAGATAATTTAGTATCTACTTGTTGATTGCCATCATCAACTTTAAACTTCCATCGCCCGTTTAACGAAATCATAAGACGTGTCTTTGTGGATTGGGGTGTTAACATTTTAATTCCTCCTCGTAATATATGTTTTATAGACATCTCACACTAATTATTTTTCTAAAACTAAATTTACTGTTTCAATACCGCATAACGTCAGTCTCTTGACCAAAAACGTCTAATTTCAATATCTTCTTAATTAAAGATAATTAACGAAATATGATAATTCGAACACTGCTTCATTTACCGTTAGATTACTATTACCAACCTGAAAGATCATACGATTTCTAGCTAGAAACAAAAAGCATAGTGACGATAAAATCAACTTATGGTTGACTTATCATCACCACACCGCTATAAATTTTTCCACGGAAATATCCCAAATATCACTACCAATATATTTCTAAAGAAGTAATAACTTTAGTTATTGGTTGTACTTTTTATAATTACATACTTCAAATGGAAATCAAATCCTTTACTTGGGTATTTAGCTTCAAATCATAATTTCCCACCGGGTTAGGGTATTTAATAATTACCCGCCGCAAATCACCATCAAAAATCCACCCCCGATCACTTTGGTCAAATTTTTGTTTATTCAAAAATTGCGGAAGTATTTTACCTGCACACATAACACTTAATGGTGCCTTATCCGGACAATATACAGCTAATCCAACACTTTGCACTTGGGTCTGATAATCGCCATTAGTTGTAAATCCAATATTAATCCCTTTATCATTAGCCTTTACTCGTACAGTTGTCCGCAAAAACTTACCATCACGATAATCTAACGTTGTCCCATCATCTTCATATAACGTAAATTTCGTTGGCTCACTTGGTTCAACCAAAATTCGAAGATGATCCGTTTTATCCCGATGCAAATTCATCAGTCCCGGACACTGCGGTAACACTGCGCCGCACCGCAAAAAGAGCGGAATACTCGAAAGATCAACAGGAACAGTAACCGTCTGTCCTCCGCTGTATCTTTTATTCGTCGTCAAATCAATCCAATTTGTTCCCGCAGGAAGATAAATATCCTTATGCGTTTGCCCCTTATCAACAACATTTGCAACCAATAGTGCAGGGCCAAGCATAAATTCAAAACTTTCTTGCGCTACTTGCGGATCATCTTGAAACTCATAAACTAACGGCCGCATAATCGGATCACCAGTACGTGCCGCTTCAGCAAGAAGCGAATACATGTACGGAACTAGCCGATACCGTAATTGAATGGCCGCCCGAATATACGGAAGATACTTCGGATATGTCCACGGCTCAGTAACCGTATTATCATTGTTACATGAATGAATCGAGAACCGTGGTTGGAAAATACCGTTTTGAACCCACCGAACGAAAAGTTCCGGTTCAGGAAGCGGGCCATCAAAGCCACCAATATCACAGCCGTTATTCGCAACTCCGGATAACCCCATCCCAAGAATTGTCGGAATATTATATTTGAGACTGGTCCAGCTCGTATAATTATCGCCCGCCCACGTTTGAGCATACCGCTGAATTCCCGCAAATCCCGCACGGTTAATTACGTACGGCCGCATTCCCGGCGAGTATTTCTTTAACGCTAAGTGCGCCGTTTTTGCCATCATCGTCGGCTCCACCGGCTTCAGTTCACCAATTGGACGGTTAAGGCCGTCAGCCGAAACTATCGCCGAATCATCATTAATTTCATATTCGTTATTATCATTCCAAATACTCGTAACCCCGAATTTTAGCAACGCCTCGTTCATCGCACTCATCCATTGCTTACGACCATCAGCACTCGTAAAATCAACAAAGTGCGCTGCTCCGCCCCAATAGCGATCTTCTTGATCGCCATCTCCAGAGGCGTTTTTAACATATGCATTTCCTGCTGAAAATTGCTGCGTTAAGGGATGAGTCGTCAACATTCCAGGTTTAACATTTGGCGCAAGCAATACGCCCCGCTTCTTCAGTTCATCTACAAACTTCCGCGGGTTAGGAAAACGCTTTTTATCCCAATTAAAGACGTATCGTTTTCCGTCATCCCGAGCGGTATAACCAGACGATAGAAAAAAACCATCGCACGGAATATTATTACGCCGGCATTCATCAACAAAATCTAAAATTGCCCGATCAGATCCCTGATCTAGTTCTGTGTAATACATCGTTGATCCCATATATCCCAGGGAAGCCTTAGGCATCATTACCGTCTTTCCTGTCAAATCTGTATAGTGGCGAACAACATCTTTGATTGTTGGGCCTCCAATAAAGAACGCATCAATATCGCCCGCATCACACTGGAAGTAACTGTATCGAAGCCAGTAATTACTATGTTCACAGTCCATATCAAATACAGAATCAGCAGCATTGTTATAAAACATCCCACTCGCAATATTGTTATCCGGGTCAAAATCGATATAAAATGGAATCATTTTATATAATGGATCAGTTTTCTTAGCATTCCACCCTAACGAATCAGTGTTATGCATCCGCATCCGCCGTCTATATTTATCCAATTCACCGGACTTTTCTCCAAAGCCATAAAAGTGATGTCCGTCTTGCATTCTACTGTAATGAATTACCCGTCCATTATTATCTTGAACAAAAGCCCTTCCAGGTAAATCCTGCCGAATCACATTACCATTTCGATCTTTAACCTCAAAACTAAACGGATCGCTATGAATAACGACTATATAGTCTCCAACATCGACCTCATATCCGATATCTGTCGGCGAAATTGTAAACGGCAAAGGGTTAACCCGCTGTCGCTCATCAGCCAAGACATCATCCGTTTGATCATTCCACGCCGTTTTAACAAGTGCATACGATTCTTCCGGAGGAAATTCATCAGCAAACGTACTGCGAAAGCGAATAATATTCTCGTCAAGAACATAAATCTGAAACTGCGCTCCATTTGTTTTTACTTCGAGATAATCGCCCTTATTATTTATTTTTTCTAACTTTGTAGTTCGTTTCACTATCATCGCCTCCTGTCGTAATTATATAATTCTGATAACTTCAGTCAAATTAATTCGCTTACAAATGGCTACAAATAGGCATTATAAGTGTTTATTATTCACGTATTACGATAAGATAAGATAAATTCGATCCTGCATATTGAAACCGTATTCAATTTTATTTAAGCTGAATATGAACTTATTTTCACAATATTTTTTTGCAAAGGAGTGTTTACGATATGGAAACTTCACAACAAACCGTTACCGTTAAAACACACCCATTTGATATCCGTGATCGAATTGGATATATGTTAGGTGATACTGGCAATAACTTTACATTTGTTATCGTTTCTTCGTTCTTCATGATTTTTTGCACTAATGTTCTTGGACTGACCGGTGCACAGGTCGGGCTCGCATTTTTAATCGCCCGCTTTGTCGATGCAATTGCCGACGTCACCGTTGGCCGGTTAGTTGATAATAGTAGTCTTCATAAAAAAGGACGATTCGCTCCGTGGATGGATCGAATGAAATGGCCATTACTCATTACCGTAATTTTGATGTATGCCCCGTTTATTCGCCATTTTGCGTTAACACTTCGCCTTTGCTATGTTTACATCATTTATATCCTATGGGGAATTTTCTATTCATCAGTTAATATCCCTTACGGTTCAATGGCTTCAGCAATTAGTGATAAGCCTGATGACAAGACATCATTATCTACGTTCCGTTCAATGGGATCGGCCTTAGGAAACATGTGCGTATCATACATCGTTCCAATGATGATTTACGTTGGCGTCAGCAAGCAAGTTTCTGGTAATCGCTTCTTCATGTGTGCCGTTATTTGTGCCGTCTTGGGATACTTCTGTTACACGATTACTACTAACCTCACAACCGAACGGATTCGGACACACAAAACAGAAAAAGTTCCTCTGCGCGGATTAATGAAAGGCATACTCAAAGACCGGGCATTGATTGCATTAATTCTGATTGATATGACCCTTGTTATTAGCTTAATGATGAACGGAACGACCTTTACGTACCTTTTTAACACCTACTTCAACAATAAGGCAGCGCTCTCACTTTGCTTAATTCTCAATACGGCCGTTACCTTTATCCTGGCTCCATTTAGCCGGTGGTTAACCAAAACATTTGGTCGGAAAGAATGTACAATGGCGGGATTAGTAATTGCGATTATTTTTTACAGCGCTCTGCTATTAGTGCATACCCATAGCGTTGTGTTGTTTATCATCCTTAACTTTTTCGGAACAATTGGAATGGGCGTTTTCAACTTAATGGTATGGGCATTCATTACTGACGTTACTGACAACCACGAAATCATCACGGGTACGCGCGAAGACGGCGTGGTTTACGGCATCAATTCATTTGCCCGGAAAGTCGCTCAAGCGATTGCTGGCGGTGCGGGCGGATTCTTGCTATCGATCATTGGATACAAGTCATCCACAACCGGGGGCGTAGTCCAAACTGCCACCGTTGCCAACAAATTGTATGATATCGCCGTATTAGTACCACTAGTTTGTTCAAGCATTGCTTTCTTGCTGTTACTCGTCTACCCATTAAACAAAAAACGCGTTAATGAAAATGCCGAGAAGTTAGCAGCAATTCATGCTCAGAACGCTAAAAATAAATAACATTACCGATTAAAATTTTTAAGGCCGCATTGTTCATGCGGCCTTTTTGTATATCTTCTATTATCAAGCGCCCCTTTGTGAAACAAAAAACATGTATTAATGTTATAATCATAAGCAAATATTGTAATTCAGGGAGGGACCACAGTGGACTTTAATACGCTTAAGTACTTCATTGATACATATGAGAACCATAGTTTTTCTCGTGCAGCTAAGATTAACTTTGTTACACAAACAGCTATCAGCCAACAAATCCTTAAACTCGAAAATGAACTCGGCATTAAACTCTTTGACCGGTCTAAAAAACCCGTTACTGCGACTACTGCTGCAACTGTTTTCTATCATGATGCCACCAAGATTCTTAATTCGTATCATCAAGCATTAAGTAATGTTCGCGACGTCAATACAAATGCTGTTAAACTCGGATATTCACAACGCGCTAAGGGTGATCTTTTATCGCAACTCCTTTTACACAGCGATCTTGACACCCTTGACATTCCTGTAAATTTCGTCTCAGCTTCATCGTTAACAGCCGTCGATCTTCTTTTCAACAATAAGGTCGATTTAATCACCACTACCGAAGAAGAAGCAGAGGTTTTCCCTTCATCAATCGAACGGCTTCAACTATATTCCGGCGATTTAGTTCTCGCAATTAATAAACATAATCCATTGTCCACAAAAGATGTTATTCATAAAACAGATCTCCACCAGCAATATATTCTTACCATTGCCAATGAATTCGGAAAACAACAACACGAAGTCGCTACATCTATTGGCTCACAAAATATTATTCATACCGGAAAAGATTACACCTCCGTCCTCTTTGCTGTACTTACTAACTCAGGGGTAACCCTTATCCCTGAATATATGAACACTTGCAAATATTCTAATAAACTAGTCTTCAGACATGTTGATGATCTCGAATCTGGCGTTAAAATTTTTCTTTGCTGGCGTTCATCCAACACAAAACGTTTAAAACCGGTAATTAAATCACTCCAAACCGCGGCTCAAAAACTATCATAATTATTTATTATCAATCTATTAGTAATTATATTGTTTTTATGCTTGTGAATAATAATATAATTACAATTGTAAAGAAAACGCTTACTAAAAGGAGTTAATTCTATGCTTTTCCCAGAACAAACGGCAACCCGAACGCTGAGCGACCTCAGCGGTATTTGGAACTTTCAGATTGAACAGCCAGGTCACCCATTATCGGCAACAAAACCACTTCCCGCCCCAATCCCGATGGCTGTTCCTGGTTCATTCAACGATCAGGTCGTTGATAACGCTATCCGTGACCACGCCGGTTATTTTTGGTATGAAACAACCTTTTCCGTCCCCGTAGTCCTGTTAAAACGGCGTCTTGTTTTACGGTTTGGCTCAGCTACCCATAGTGCAACGATCTACATTAATGGCCAAGAAGTCGGCCAGCATACAGGCGGTTTCACCCCCTTTGAATTTGTTATTAATGATTACGTTCACCCCGGGAAAAATAACCTTAAAGTGCGGTTAAGCAACATTCTCGACTACTCCACCCTTCCCGTCGGTAACCATTCGCAAGTTAACGGCCGAGATGTCGTTGTGCCAAATTTCGACTTCTATAACTACGCGGGAATCCACCGGCCAGTTAAGCTGTATTCCACCGCAACAACGTACACCGAAAAAATCACCGTTAAGTACACCGTTGCCGGCGAAACAACGACCGTTAACCCTGACATCACGGTCAAGGGGGACTATGCCAGCGCAAAGGTTACCATTACCGATGAAGATGATCGGGTTGTTGCCACGGCAAATCAACTCAGAGAAGTACTAACAATTAACAAAACCCATCGCTGGAATGTCCGGGATGCTTACCTGTACAACCTCACAATTGAATTATTCGATAATCACGGTCAGCTCCTCGATGACTATACTGAGCCATTCGGTATTCGCACCATTGAGATTAAGGATTGCCAGCTCCTTATCAACGACCACCCCGTTTACTTGAAGGGCTTTGGTCGCCACGAAGATTTCCCGGTCCTCGGGAAAGGACAGAACATGGCCGTTTCCAACCTAGACCACAACCTGATGAAGGACTTAAACGCCAACTCCTTCCGGACATCCCATTACCCGTATTCTGAAGAGGAAATGCGGCTTGCTGACCGGGATGGCTTCATCGTCATTGACGAAGTTCCCGCAGTGGGGTTATACGCCAACATGAACGTTGATGTAAGTAGCAATTTCACCAACGATACCGCAACTCCCCAAACAAACACATGGGATGTAATGAGGACAAGTCAAGCTCACGAACAGGTCCTCCGGGAGACCATCGCCCGCGACCAGAACCACCCGTCCGTTATTATGTGGTCAATTGCCAACGAACCAGCTTCAAGCGAGTCAGGCGCTGGCGAATACTTTAAGCCGTTGTTTGAATTTGCCCACAAACTCGATTGGGAACACCGACCACGGGTCTCTGCCAACATCCTTTCCTCCACTCCAGAAAAGGACGAAGTGGCGCCGCTCGTTGACCTGCTATGCCTTAATCGGTACTATGGCTGGTACCTCCAATACAACGACCTAGAAGCAGCCCAAAAGGCGCTCCGGAACGATTTAGCCACTTGGCACAAACACTTCCCCGACAAACCCATCATGTTTACCGAGTTTGGGGCAGATACTCAGCCTGGACTACATTCCCGTTATCATGACCCATACTCTGAGGAATATCAGGTCGATTACTACAAGGCTAATTTTGAAGTCTTCGATGAGTGCCCGTACTTCATCGGCGAGCATCTATGGAACATTGCCGATTTTGCCACCGCACCAACACTTATTCGGGTTGATGGCAACAAGAAAGGTGTTTTTACGCGTGACCGGCAACCAAAGCAAATTGTGCCACTTCTCCGGGAACGCTGGGCTCATAAGTAATTAATAACGCGAATATTCAAAAAGGACCCGATCGCATCACCTACGGTCGGGTCCTTTTTGAAGTCATATATTCCTTTAGAAATCGTATTTCTCAATCCTTTGTTCTTCCAAAACAAAGTCCTTAAAGTACGGCAACTTAAACGCTACGTAGGCGTATGCCTTATCCCTAATAATCTGCTGCTTAATTAATCGTTTCCGGTACGTTGACCAGTAATTAGAAGGCTTCCCTGTTTGCCGCGCAATCTCTGCCATTTTAACCTGTCCGCCTTCACTTTCACTCATGGCCATTGCACGCAAAAATTCCTTATCGCCCGCAGTTAGTTGCTGGTAAACCAGCGCGTATGCTTTTCTCGCCAACGTGTCTTGATACTCATTAACCACTTGGTTGACTACATTAGCACTAATTTCATCCCCTGGTGCCGTACTTTTCCAAACCAGGTATCCTAATAGTTGAAAAGCATAAGCATATCCTCGCGTCATCAATGTTAACCGGGTAGCTATTTCATCAGAAATTTGCCGCCCCCCTGCGCGAAGTTTGTTCGAAATGCCCGTTCAATTGATTTTCCGTGCAAAAACGGAAGTTCCAGCTGATTACTCCGGAGTAGAAACGTCAACACTTTGTTATGCTGTAGTTCAGAAATATTCTCCGGTAAGCCAGTCATCACCAGCGCAACCCTAAAACGTTGCCGAATAAGCTGCTGATAAATCATTGCTAAATCCCGAATTTGCGGGGTTGACGAAACTTCGTCAATCGCAATCAATACCTTTTTATGGTGCGCCTTCAGCTGCTTAAATATTTCCATTAATAGCCCAATTTGTGTAGCGTTTCCGGCAGCTAATTTAAAATTAAAATGCCTTGTTTTGACCTTATCAATCTTACTGAAAAAGCTCTTTAATTTCAGCTCCGGCTGCATTTGTAAATTTTCAATTAGGTTATCAACAATCAATTGATTATTTAACAGATCCACGACAACCCAATCATCATGCCGCTCAATCTGACCAATAATCCCAGTTAAAACGGACGTCTTGCCTGATCCCCGGACGCCACAAATCATCGTTGTCTGATATGGTGTGTCAATTTCAGCACCCGCATTGGTTAATTCATCAACGTAATCCGTAATTATCCGTTCCCGATCCAAAAACAACTGCGGAACCTTCCCAAAATTAGGGTTAAATGGCGACCGCTCTTTCATCTCGCTCACCTCCACTTGTGCCCTTATTATAATTTGTTTTTGCATTTTTTGCATTTTATTTTGCTTTTGCATTTTTTGCATAATTTAAGTCGCATTTAAGTTGTAACACAAAAATGGCCGCTAGTTCCCTAGCGACCGTTCCTATTACTTTTTTATCAAGCAATCCTACTTCTGGTCATCGTAACCATTCGGATGCGTTGAGTGCCATGCCCATGCCGTTTCAATGATCTTGTGAACATCGTCATACTCCGGCTTCCATCCAAGAATCTTACGGGCCTTGTCCGAAGCGGCAACCAGTGAGTCGGGATCGCCGCCTCGCCGGCCAGCAATTTCAGCCGGAATTTCTTTCCCCGTTACTTCCCGGGCCGCCTTCAGCATCTCTAAGTTAGAGAACCCAGTGGCTGACCCCAAGTTAAAGGCGTCAGAATCGTGACCTTCTCGCAGGTACTTAACGGCCAACATGTGCGCTGCGGCCAAGTCAAACGGGTGAACGTAATCCCGAATGTTTGTGCCATCCGGCGTATCGTAATCATCCCCGTAAACCTGGAGCTTATCACGCTTTCCTTCAGCCACCTGCAAAATAATTGGCATCAGGTGGGTTTCAGGATTGTGATCTTCCCCAATAGAACCATCCGGCTTAGCCCCAGCCACGTTGAAGTACCGCAAAGCAACGTACTTAATACCGTATGCTTCGTCAGCCCACTTCATGATCTTTTCCATAATTAACTTACTCTCACCGTACGGATTAATCGGCTCTTGCGGATCCGTTTCCTTAATTGGCATGTGGTCCGGAATCCCATAGGTTGCAGCGGATGATGAAAAGACAAGCCGTTTAACACCTACTTCTTTCATCACTTCGAGCAACTTAATTAATCCAGTAACATTGTTGTCGAAGTACTTTAACGGCTTGCCCATTGATTCACCAACCAGTGAGTAGGCGGCAAAATGAATAACGGCATCCACGTCCGGATTTTCCTTGAAGACGTGCCGCATAAAGTCCTTATCAGCTACATCGCCTTCATAAAACTTTGCCTTCGGGTTAACGGCAGCCCGGTGTCCCGTTACTAGATTGTCGACCACTACAGGTTCCTCGCCGTAATCTAGTAGCCAGTCAACCATGTGAGAACCGATGTAGCCGGCCCCCCCTAATACCATAATCGCCATAACGATTCCTCCTTTATTAAGTAAACATTAGGTAAACATTAACTAAATATTCCACCGATAGTATACCACAAATTACTACCGGTGGAACAAATAACTCCTTATTTACTTTTCAGCGGAATTCTTAACTTCCCGCAAGTGAATGGTAGTATCCTGCCGTTGCTTCAAGAAAAGCGGCACCTTTTCAACCCGGACATCACTGAATTCCAGCCCAAACCACTGCACTAGGTTAGTAAGGTGATTTTGCAGAAAAATCCGCGCCGAAATCAAGAACCGTTTCCAATTTGGAATCATGACGTTTGCGGGCAATAATTCCCGAATCAAAATAAAGCAAAAGTCTCCGACGCGCCGCCCTGGCGTGGTTGTGTACGTCTGCGGCTGTTCGTCAATCATGCCCTTATCCATCAGATCATGCACCACCTTCCGGATGTAGAGGTTTACCCGCGGCCGCATCTTAAACCCAACATATAGCTGCAAGTTAACCACGTTCCGGGTGCCCATCATATCGACAGTGTAATAGTTGGTAAACGGCTTATCCGTTTGATTAACCGTTACAAACCAGTATACCCGGGCCCGCTTGGGGTGCTTATCCAAAATCGAGTAAAGTGTTTCCCGGTCAATTGAGTAATCGTCCTTCACCCGGGAAATCATCACAAGATTATCCGTATACCGCTGGACCGAATTATCATTTGCCAACTTAACCAATTGATCGAGGTAATCCTTAAGCGAGACCTTCTGTGACACGTTCCGGATTGGTTTCCGCACCTGACTTCCGTAATACCAAATAACCATAACGAAAATAATCATCCCCATGATGAATAGGGTGACGTACCCGCCATGAATGAACTTGCTCATACTTGCGATAAAGAACATTGTTTCAATAACAACGTAGAGGCCGCAGAAAAGAATCGCGCCGCCCTTTTTAATCGTATCCTCGAGGTAATTAAACAGCAACATGGTCGTCATTAACATCGTGACCGTAATGGCCAATCCATACGCCGCTTCCATGTGCTCCGAAGTCCGGAAGAACAACAAAACCGAGCAGGTGATAATGCACAGCAGCCAGTTAATATCTTTAATATAAATCTGACCACGGGACATACTTGGATGTTCAACAAACATCCGCGGTAGTAGCTTGAGTCCTTCCGCCTCTTCAACGAGGGTGAACGACCCAGTAATCAACGCCTGGGAAGCAATGATGGCAGCCAATGTCGCAATAATGACCCCGAACATGTAAAACTTCCCCGGTAACATTGTATAAAACGGGTTAATTGCTCCGGACATGTGATGGAACTCACTCATATGCCGAATCAGATAAGCTCCCTGACCAAAATAATTCAAAATTAAGGCTAGGAAAACAAACGGCCAAGTGATGTAAATGTTCCGCCGGCCAACGTGCCCCATATCAGAATACAAGGCCTCCGCTCCAGTCGTTGCCAGGAAGATACTCCCGAGAATAAAGAGCCCGTCTTTATTTACCGGTGAGAATAACACTCGCAAACCATAAACCGGTGAAAGTGCCTTAAGAATTCCAAGGTTACCAGACATGTTGTAAATTCCAAAGAATGCCAAGAAACCAAACCAAACCAGCATAATTGGTCCGAACGCCTGGCCAATGAAACTTGTTCCAAAGCGCTGAATTAAAAACAGTACCAATAGAATCGTAAGTGTGATGATCACCACGTCGTTTTGGTCGTGTACGGGAACCGCATGGTGAAACGCCACGCCCTTTAGTCCCTCAATCGCACTGGTGACCGTCACAGCCGGGGTTAATGTCCCGTCGGCTAACAAAGCTGCTCCCCCAATCAACGCTGGGAGAATCAACCATTTCGCCTTATTTTTAACAAGGGCGTATAAGGCAAAGATTCCCCCTTCACCATTATTGTCCGCCCGGAGAGCAACCAATACGTACTTGATCGTCGTAATCAGCATTAACGTCCAAAAGATTAATGATAAGCATCCGACTACGTAATCAGGGGTTAAATACTTCATTCCCCCGGCGTTCCCAATTAACGCGTTCATTACGTATAGCGGAGATGTTCCGATATCGCCGTATACAACCCCGATGGTGATTAATGCCCCCACCAGGATTCCCTTGCGGTGTTTCGTCATTTTTGCCACCTCATTGATTTTTCTACCTAATACGGTCCATCATACACTTTATTCTCCCGAACGACCATTAATTTCGTATTACAAAACGACAAATTTCCCGGGAAATAACAAAGAGGATGAAACTAACGTCCCATCCTCAAATTAATTTGAAAACTTATGCCAGTGAATCCCACGGCTTGAGGTCAACTCGCTGCTGGTCAAGCAGCTTCCGTTGTTCATCCGTCAAATACTTCTTATTGATGATAACCTCATACATGTACTTGTCAAACCACTCATCAGTCATGATGAAGTAACCATCCTTACCAACCTTTTCGCCCCAACTATTTTCGATCTTCCATTTCGTTGGTTGACCGTCAACCAGGTCAACCCCGGTAAACGTCATAGCGTGAGAACACGTCCCTTCACCAGAAGCTAGTCGGTCCGCCTTGCTCATCTCCAGGTCAACCCCAAATAATTCGTCTTCCTTAAAGTAATCTGGATCCAGAATCCCTTTTTGCCGGTCAATCTTATTGAGAACATCACACCCTAACCAGGCCGTTTCACCCGCCTGCAGCTGTTTAATCGTCGCATCCTTTAATGCCTGCGTATCAACCGTTAAGAATTCAATCTTCTTGCCATTAAAGATGTAGTCTTGACTTGGTAAGCCGTACAGTTTGCCCTGCTCATGATCTGGGGCATCCGTCAAGCACACGTAGTCATCAAAGTGCCAATCCACATATTTCTGATAGAACGACTGCGGCGTTAAGTCGCGGTCAATATGGTAGTTACGTTCATCGTCCCGGTACTCAAAGTCAAACTTTACCGGCGGCTGGCCGAAGACATCAACGAGAATCCGGTAAATCTCGTTTAGAAAGTGCATCTTTGTTTCGCGTAACTTTGCCTTATCAGCCCCGTCCGCCACAAGGTTCCGTAACGTCATAGCATCCTTTCGGAGTTTTAAGTTCAACGTTGGGTTAAGCTCCGCCGTCTTATCACTCGTTAGGGTTTCTGGCATTACATACTGCGGCACTAATCCGTACTTTTCAATTAAGGCTGGACCATTTGCCCACTGGCCGCCATCGCCGTTCCCCCACTTTAACAGAAACTGTACTTCACGGCTATCGAGTGGCAAATCGGCTGTTGCAAGAACATCCTCGTAAAACTTATTACTCTTCTCCAACCGGTCATAAAACGACAGGTAATTTTGCGAGAACTGAAAGTCCTTCATCTTGTACTTCTTGGCAAACTCATGCCGGAGTGTGTTTAATGTTGCAAACAACCAGCACCGACCGCTCTTTTTTTGATTAGCAACTTTTCCTGTCTCCACCTCAACGGAAAACGTTGGGTCGAGATGCCGCTTTGCTGCGTAATTTTCACTTGTGCTAGTCACACCGTTCTTTTGGACCGCCCGCGCAACCACGGCTGCAGCCGGACGCTGGTCAAAGTCTTGCTGGAACCGGCGAAGGTCCTCTAGTGTAATGTCCCTTGTCATTTGATCCGCCTCTTCTTTTGTTTGGTTAAGTATATTCTAATTCTTTTCTTATTTAAAGACAATGCTTCCTTAGCCCACTAACTTGCGTCATGATGTACTTATTCACTGAACATCCACATAATCCGCCGCCAAAACAACCAACTAAACGAAAATTCACCAGCCGACGACTTCATGCCTCGTCCAGTTTACTCCTTCCATCACGCCCCTTTTCTTTGTTCTGACATAAAAACCGCTGGCATCCCTACCAACGGCTTCAACGAAATAATTGTTAGTTATGGAATTTTCTACTTGTGCGCCTGCTCGTACGTTTTTTCGAACAGGTCGTAACTAAAGTCGGCCGTAGTTGGAACAACCTTGTCCGCCTTAGCAAGCTCATGAGCATCACCAACAGCTACGGCCACCATGCCAGCATCCTTAATGGACTGCACCCCAGCAACGGCGTCCTCCACCCCAACACATTCACTCGGGTCAAGGTTAATGGCAGCCGCCCCAGCTAGGAAAATGTCCGGAGCCGGTTTGCCATGCGCAACCTTCGCCGGATCAGCGATCGCATCAAAAGCATTCATCAACCCCAGTTTCTCCAGAATTGCTGGGGCATTTTTGGAAGCTGATGCGAGGGCCATCAATATCTGATGCTCTTTTAACTGGGCAATTAAGTCGTTAATTCCCGGCAGGATGTCATCCCGCGTCAGCTTCTCAATTGCTTTCAGGTAGTAGCCGTTCTTCTCAGCCGCCATCGCTTGCACCTGTTCGGTCGTGTAATCGGCCTTCACCCCGCCGAATTCCAGAATCCGGTTAAGGGAGTCAATCCGGCTAACCCCCTTGAGCTCCGTTTCAAACGAAGCCGGAAGCTCTAGGTTCAACTTTTCCTTTGCCAGCTGACTCCATGCTGCAAAGTGGAACTTCGCCGTATCCGTAATGACCCCGTCCAGGTCAAATACGCATCCCTTCATCATCATTATCATTCCCTTCGTCCCTAACTATTTGCTTAACTTTACGTCTTTGCCATCAACCTTGATTGCCAGGTCATCACCGGACAGTAATTCAATCTTCGTTCCCGTCTTATCAACAGCAACGTTTAACAGCCGCCCCCGGAAGTTCAGCCGGAAGTGGTAACCGTTCCACGCTTCCGGAACAAACGGCTTAAACTGCAGCTGACCGTCAACTACCCGCATCCCAGCGAATCCCTGTACGATCGCCAGCCAACCACCAGACATGGCCGTAATGTGCAGCCCATCAACCGTATCGTTATTGTAGTTGTCCAGGTCCAGCCGGGCTGTCCGTTCGTACAACTCAACGGATTTTTTCTGATACCGCAGGTCAGCTGCCATGATGGCGTAAATTGATGCGGACAGACTGGATTCATGGACTGTCAGCGGCTCGTAGAAGTCAAAGTTCCGCTTCTTTTGCTCGGCCGTAAACTCGTCCATGAAGTACCACATTGCCTGGAGGACATCAGCCTGTTTAATGTACGGTGACCGTAAAATGTGGTCCCATGACCAATGCTGGTTGATCGGCAATTCGTCCGCCGGAATTTCGTTAATTGGGTTGTTGTGGTCGTCCAACGTAATATCCTTGTCAAGGAAGCCATCGTGTTGAACAAAGATACCAAGTTCCTTGTCCTCTGGGAGGTACATCTTATCAACAATATCCTGCCACTTAGCCTTTTCGTCCGCCGAAACGTTTAGATTAGCGGCCTGATTAGCAGCGACTTTATCAAGAATTTCCAACGTGTACTTTAATTCCCACTGGGCCATGAAATTGGTGTACCAGTTGTTGTCAACGTTGTTTTCGTACTCGTCAGCCCCGGTAACCCCGTGGATCATGTACTGGCCGTTCCTCTTAGAGAAGTGAACCCGGTCAGCCCAAAAACGGGCAATTTCAACGAGAACCTTGCTTCCTTCGTTCAGAACATAGCTCTCATCACCAGTCATCTTTGTGTAATTGTAAATGGCATAGGCAATGTCACTGTTCCGGTGAATTTCTTCAAATGTGATTTCCCACTCGTTGTGGCACTCAACCCCGTTGAACGTCACCATCGGGTAAAGCGCCCCCTTTAAGCCCTGTTCCTGAGCATTATGGTACGCCCCGTCAAGCTGGTTGTACCGGTACATTAACAGGTTTCGCGGCACTTCCTTCTTGGCCGTTCCCAGGTAAACCGGGAGGCAGAAGGCTTCAGTATCCCAGTAGGTTGCCCCACCGTACTTTTCGCCGGTAAAGCCCTTTGGCCCAATGTTCAGCCGCGCATCGTTCCCGTAGTAGGTTGAGAACAGCTGGAAAAGGTTGAACCGAATTCCCTGCTGGGCCGCATCATCGCCGTCAATCGTAATGTCAGACTTCTCCCACCGGGCAGTCCATCCGTCTTCCTGCGCCTTTACTAGGTCAGCGTACGAACTTTCCTGAACCCGGCTTAACAGCTTATCAGCGGCAGCATCGAGAGCTTCTCGTGTATCGTAGTCCCGGGACGTAACCACAACAACCCGCTTTTCAAACGTTACCGGGCTGTTCGGCGATAACGTACCACCAAACCGGTTGGCCACGTGCTTGTCCGTCTCTTCTGCTTCGGCCGGCTGAAGGTCCGTGACGTGCGCCATTGCCATTTCAGTGGTAAACTGCGGCGTTCCAAAGTTGTTTGGTGCTGTTTCCCCCACCAGCTTGCCGTGGTCGGCAACAACTTGCTTGTCCAACACCGTCCAAAACTGCTCGCCGTAATTGGAATCTTCGTTATAAACATCGGCATTAATAAAGGATGTCACTTCAACCTGAACGTTGTCGTTGCTAAGGTTGGTGAACGTCAGTTTGTTAGCGTATAGTTCCTTAAAGGCCACACTAACAAAGCGTTCGGACTCAACCTTGATCCGATGACCGTTCTTTTCAACGATAAATGACCGGTCAAGCACTCCCCGCTTCATGTCAAGGCACAGCTCAAAGTCACTAAACTTATCCTTGGCCAGGTCAACGGATTCACCATCAATCCTGATGTCAACACTGACAAAGTCGATGGCGTTCGGCACCTTCCCGAAATACTTCGGGTAGCCGTTCTTCCACCAACCAACCCGCGTCTTATCCGGGTACCATACCCCGCCAAGGTAAATCCCCTGGTGAGTGTCACCGGAGTATTGTTCTTCAAACATTCCCCGCATTCCCATGTACTCGTTTCCGATACTGGTCATGCTTTCCTGAAGCCGCTTATCTTCCGGGTTAAACTCATGGGTAACAACCTTCCACGGATCAATTTCAAAAATTCGTTTCATGTGATTCGTCCCTCCTGTAAGTTTAGAGTAACCGATTTCATCAACGCTTTATATTATATATGCAATCGGTTGCATTGACAAGATGCTAATCCTATTCTGCATCAACTATTTGGAATGCCATCCGTATCGTTTTGTGCTCACCAGCCCGCAACCGAATTTCACCAAATTCTGGATGATGGAGTGCATCCGGAAGGGTTTGCGGTTCCGTTGCTAACGAATTGTAAATTCCTTCTGCATCATCATTCCCATTTTTAGGATCAGCAGTAAAAATAACTAATCCGTTCCGGTCACTGAAGACCTGAACTTTTAAATTTCGCTTATGTTCCGTTATTTCGGCAATCGGCGTTATCATGCTGGGTTCAACGTTAAACCCATCATCATATCCCTGTTGATTTTGTTCCTGCCGAAGGTTACCAACCGCCGCACTAAGCGACCGCGTTGTAGTAAAATCAAACGCTCCCCTAACTGGTTCTAATTCACCGGTTGGCAGCTTAGCACTGTCCACTACCATGTGCCGCAAAGCGTTTAACCGAAGATCAGTGTCTTGCAGGCCTTCCGGCAACTGCCAATAGATATGAAGGGTGGGATCATAAACAGTATCACCCTGTGCCGTCACGTCATACGTCAAGGTTAACCGGTCATCGTCAGTTAATAAATAATTGATGCTAACAACAGCATCTCCCGGAAACCCATCCGTGGCCGCCTTCATCCGCAATGACAACGTCACTTCATTGTCTGCCGTCTGATATCCTTCAAAAAGTTGAGTGCTCGTCCCGTGATCACCACCATGAAGTGTATTAGGACCTTCATTAGTTGGAACGCTTACTGTCTGCCCGCTAATCATAAACTGGCCGTTCTCAATTCGACCGGCAACCCGGCCGATTTGCTTACAAACCTGATACGGATTTTTAACGTAATCCTCAACAGAATCAAAGTTAACCACCATATTTTCACGGTGACCATCACGGACCACCGAAAATTCCTGCACAATTCCACCTAAAGTTAGAACCGCAACTTGTGTTTTCTTAGCATTCGTTAGTACAAAGCGTTCGACCGCCTTACCATCATATGTGCCCCATTTCATCATTAAATTCCTCCCTTGAATACCGAAAAAGGGAATTTCCGAAAACAATTCCGGCAATTCCCTCTCTCACCATTAAACTAATAACCTTAGCTTACTTATTCTTCAGGAGCGGCTTCTGCACTAGTTTCCTTAATCGTGTAAACCGCAACTGCCCCGAGCAGCATAACTACCCCAGACAGTAAGAACATCGTTGCCTGGTTATGTCCCAGCATCGGGAACAGGATAAAGCTAGCCAACGAAGCGATAATCTGCGGTAAGCAAATTGATCCGTTGAACAATCCCAGGTACGTTCCCATGTGTTTTCCTGATAATGCGTTTGTCACAATGGTCAACGGGTACGTGTTCATGGCAGCCCATGCAACCCCAGCCAACGTGTATGAAACAATCAAAAGCATCTTTGAATGGATAAAGAAGACTGATGCGAACCCAATTGCTCCGAGGACTAGACTTCCTGCGTAACCAATCCGGTGCCACGTGTTTGGTAATTTAGCCAAAACGTATGACCAAACAACAGCAGCAATTGACTGAACGGCGGCTAAAATTCCGTACCAGTTACCGGCAGCCTGGAACCCTTGGGATGAAACAACGGTTGTGTGCCAAACATTCAACGCAATGGCCCCGTTAGAGTACGTCCACAGGTACTGGAATGCAAACCAGCAGAAGAACTGAACAAGCGTGACCGTCCAGAATGCCTTCGGGGCCTTTTGCAGCAGGGTAAACATCCCAACCTTATCCTTGTTGTCTTCCTCACTGATTTGATGGTATTGAGCATACGTCTTCGGGTCGTATTCGTGCACCCGCATTACCGTAAAGAGACTCGTGATAATTAAAATTGCGGCCCCAATGTAGAACGAGAGCTTAACGGACATCGGCACAACACCCTTAGCCGCAGTATTGTGAACCCCCAACCACGTCAATACAAACGGGAAAATGGCAGCCAGCACAGCCCCAGTGTTTGATAAGAAACTCTGAATTCCGTAAGCGTAACTTTTCTGCTTATCATTAACCATGTCCCCAATCATCATCTTAAATGGTTGCATCGCAACGTTTGATGATAAGTCCATGAACGCCACGGTAACAGCAGCAAAAATCATTGCGGCCATAGAAGCGTATCCCAAACCAAGACTCCCTGAGTTTGGAAGCAAGCACATAACAACAACGGCAACAATCGCCCCTAATAACAGGTATGGCAACCGCCGGCCGCCAAGCTTAGGTGCCCAAGTCCGGTCAGAAAAGTACCCTACTAACGGCTGAACGATTAACCCAGCTAGCGGTGGAAGAATAAAGAACCATCCCAGGTTATTAGGGTTCGCCCCAATAGTCTGGAAAATCCGGCTCATCTGCGAACTTTGTAACGTGAAGGCCATTTGGACCCCAAGAAACCCGAAGTTAATCATCCAAATTGTACTTGGATTTAGGTTCGGAAGCCCCGCCTTCTGCTGTCCATTATTCATGAAAGCATCCTCCTTTAAAATCAAAACCAATATAATTGCAAAACGCTTACACCCATATTATAAGCGCTTTCTCAAACATCCGCAACCGGTTGCATTTACTTTTTACGTATTATCTTAGCGTTCTACCACATATTCTATTTAAATAAATAACAACCGGTTGCGTAAAACATATTAAAAACGGGCCACCCGGCATTCACGCCAAATAGCCTGTTCCTTATAAAATTAACCTAACCCCGTGAAGAGTTTCGCTCCACAATCTTATGCGGAACTATTACCATCGAGCTGTTTAATCCTAATTTTTGTTTTTCTTTTTCTGGACTATCCATTACCAGCACGGCTGCTTCGTTCCCGAGAAACCGGGGGAAAATCTCAACTGAAGTCATCGTTGGGTTAGCCGTCTCTGCAAAAACAGAGTTATTAAACCCAATCATCCCGTACTCGCGACTATCCCGGCGCAACGACTTCAGCATATTTTGAACGTGTAGCCCGGTAATATCATCGCACACCACAAACGCATCGACTTGTGGGTTCTGGTTAAGGAAATGCGCAAACGTCGTCTGATCGTGCGCGCGGTCTGTTTCAAGTTGAACCGCAACCGGCTCGCATCCCGCTGCCCGCATCGCTCGCTGATAGCCAAGGTAGCGATCGTTTTGCACAAACTCCTGTAAGTTAGTCGAAACGTAGGCAAGGTGCCGGTACCCCTTACGCATCAGAAAGGCCGTTGCATCGCTTCCAGCTGTAATATTGTCGTTATTCACGTACATCACGTGATCATGGCTTTGTGGCGGGGTTCCAATCACAACGTACCGGACGCCTGATTGCGCACTCACGTAATCCCGCACCGGATCGTTCGCCTGGGAATACGCAAAGATAAACTTCGTAATGCTCCCCTGTTTAATCATAATTTCGATGTTATGAATCAATTTATCAACCGTTGGCGCCGTTGCCACAGATACTAAATATGACCGGGAACTGCAAAACGCCTCGACTCCCTGAATCACCTGTACGAAAAACGGATCGTTTCCAACTGAGCTTTCACGGGGCGGAAAAATCACCCCAACAATATTCGCTTCACGGTTTGCCAAGTTTTGCGCCGCGAAGTTAGGCGAGTAATCTAATTCCTTCATCGCCGCCCAAATTCTTTCCTTTGTTGCCGCACTGATTAACCTGCTGTTATGCAAGGCCCGGGAGGCAGTTGACGGCGACACTCCCGCTAACCGTGCAACATCCTTAATGGTTACCATTTGCTGTCCCCCCAACTTAACGTCTTGTCCTATTCTAGCATACTGGTAGATTGCTTACGCTTTCTTGAAAAACGATGGTACCGACAGTAGGTCCACCCAGCAAGAGAACTCCATGCCAAAAGCGAAATCAATAATCCCACGTTAAGTAACGGTGGCCAAAACGATAACACAAGACGGTGTTTCCCCGGGGTAACCTTTAAGGCAACAAACGTCCCCAGGGCCTGGTGTACCGGCACTCGCTTGCCATCAACGTAAGCATGCCAGCCTTCGTTATACGGGATTGTTGTCATGATAACTGATTTATGGGCGGTAGTCGTGATTATTCCCCGCAGGTGAAGGCCCTTCACTGTCGCATCCTGAAGCCCATTGTGCTGAAGACCCTGAAGCCGCCGTTCCGCCTTTTTTACGTTAAGCCGGTAAATTTGTACGGAATCCAACGGGACGTTTTGGTTCCCCTGCGGCTGAATCGAAATAACCACTTTGTGCCCTTTCTGGCTAGCCCCCACACACTGTAGAAGTGGTTCCGTTAAGTTCCCAACTGCCGGAATTTGAACACCATTAATTAAAACGGTAGCTGTTCCTAACAGATTACTTCCCAGTTGAACGTAGTACGGATCATTTGTCTTTAAACGAAGCGTAATATTGTACGCTGCGCCTCCACTACTGTTATCCCCGTCAGGGGTAAGCAAACCATTTTTACCGCCCACCAATAAACTTTGCTGGAGAACGCCAGCATAACGAACGGGGATAAACAACCCATCAACTGGTTTGTTATCTAACCGTTGCATCACCGTCTCAATGTTCGTCGTTGCCGTCGCCTGATTCGGGCTAAACGGCTGCATGATTTGCTGACTAGCAGCAAACGCCATCGGGAGAACGTACGGGTTTTCATACCGCTCAACCATGCCGTTTTTCGCAACTATTCGGTATTGCTTAAAGTCTGGCCGGTAACTATCAGCCGGAAGGACTTGGGTTATCAGGTTATGGAACTGGTTCGCTGGTGCCAAGTAGTATTTAACCCCCAACAACGAATCTGTCACAATGTTTCCTTCCTGATAAACAACCTTTCCCGTGTAAGTCGGCTGCCCTAAATCATTCATAAAGTTAGTAACTGTTGCCCGTTGTGTTGAACTAAAATCAGAAACAGTTTTATAACCAAACTGGAAACTATTATTTTCCGAGCCATCATCGAAAGTCGTTTCTAAGCGGTATGGCTGATCATTATCAGTATAAAATGAACTGTTTTCTCCCATTATCTTAACAAACCGTTGGTACGTCTTAACTGGTTCCCACCCAAAGAACCTGATTGTCATGTATGCGTTCGCGCCAACCTGTACAATTGTTACCAGCAGCAATACTCTCAAAAGAGTCTTACGTTGCGCAGGAACAACGAACCGCATCAACAAGATTAACACAAGTGAACTCCCAACGAAGAATGCCGTTGTGATCATTTTGGGTTTATCCAAAAAGTCAAATTGCCGCAAGTTAAGCCAAACAATCCCCACGATTGCCCCAACAATGCCAAACCCTGTACCAATCTGCCACCCTTGAATATCACGGACGTGCATCAGTGCCCGGGCTGCCAAAAAGAGGAGCCAAAAACTAACTAGATAACTGAACCGGTAGGAATAGAATACGGGAGGCTGGAAAAGATGCCATGCTAAATCAAGCGGTGCATAACATACGGAAAACAGCATGAATGCCAAAATACACCCTGATGCAATCCGTTCCCGAATAGGGATTTGCTTCATTAGGAAGTACTCTACTACAAGGACAAGCAATAATGTTGGGATAAATAAATTTGGAATCCCCGCCTGAATTTGCGCGTCATTTAACGCCCCCATCATGAACTTACTAATCATATGCCATGGAGTATAGTCAAAATTTAACGGCAACTGCGTCACCATAAACTGTCCCTTACTTTGCGCAATATCCGCCTGCGTTGGTAACAGTAAAAAGGCTGTTAGGGCCCCGCTAAGAAGGCCACCGCCAACGTAGCGCAGTACTGCGTGACCAAATTCTTGCCAGCTAACCCACCGCTGAATTGCCAGCCAACAGAAGTATAGTACTGAGAAAAGAACCACCATGTAACCCATGTAAAAATTAACGAAAAACAGAGCCGCTAAAGCCAAAGAGAACGGTAATACCTTATGGTCGTCATAGATCCGTTCAAGTCCCCATAAGACGAATGGCAAGGCAATCAGAACATCAACCCACATTAGGTTCAATTCATTGGCAAGCGTCCAGCCCATCAGCGCGTATCCCAGCGTAAGCATAATCCGCCACGGAGCATCAACGTGGTGTTGCTGGTCAAGCCACGCTCCGAGCGCCATTGCTGCACACCCCTGCTTCAAGAGCATGACAATCATAATTCCAAGCGGCAATAAACGGTTGTTAAAAAATAGTAGTACCAGGTTAAACGGACTTAGTAGGTAGTAAGCCCACATGCCAATCGTTTCGCCGCCGAGTCCTTTTCCAAAGAAATACAAGAACTGCGTTGGGTGCAAAAACGTTGTTCGGAAAAATGCATAAAACTTAACGTATTGTTCCTGCATATCATACGTTAATAACGTATTGGGGCCGAACGGCGTCATCCGTAATGCGATCATACAAGTCAACATCACTACCACCGGCAAAATAAAATCAACGATTCGCGCTCGGTGGCGCCCTAAGAACTGCGTTATCTTTTCCCTCATTTATGCTTCCTCATTCATAGATTCCATGATTTTAAGTGCAAAAATCACGGTTGTAGATAAGTATAATTCATTTCACAGGACAAATTGTTAAAGAAACATGCTTTCCCGTTTCGTTATAAAAAGATTAACAACCCCAGGTTCTCCCAAGATTGTTAATCTTTTTCTCTTCGTTTACCTAACCCGTTCGTACCGGTTAACCACCGCACGTTTATTTCCTGAATACCCGAACCGGGCAAGCGGATTATCGCTGGCGTTCGCCCACGTGACGTAAGCCGCTTCGTTTTCCCACTCGTTAATCATCAGGTACTGGTAATTATGATCATCCTGTTCAAAAACCGCAGCTCCCTGTAACCCCACTGGCCGCTTAGCCGGATCATCCCACGTTGTTACAAGCGAATCAAACACCTTTCGTTCATCGTTATCAAGCGTTAAGTATCGAAATTCAATGTACCCCTGCCAATCCTGAAAATCGAGGGTTCGTAGTAACTGAAAATGGAGGTCCGTTGCAAAGACACTGTCTTTCCCGGACTGATCAACCAGTGCATACTTGGCGTGATCGTCCGCTTCCCGCAGCATAATCATCTTCCGGTCCGGGTGCGTCGTTCGAATATCCGTTAGGGTCTGCTTTGGTCCCAGCGCAATATTAAGCTTCCGTAGTGTCATTTTAACCGCTTCCTTTATTTTACTCGCTTTTATTATAACATTAATTCAAAAAAACGTTTCCACTATTCGGAGAAACAACTATTTATGATACGGCGCCCCGGCATTAATCATAAAGGCCCGATAAATCTGTTCTGCTAAAACCAGCCGCATCAGCTGGTGGGGAAGGGTAAACTTACCAAACGAAATAGCCGCATCCGCTCGCTTCATTACCACAGGACCCAATCCTAGCGAACCGCCAATTACAAAGGTAATGTCACTATGCCCATACGTCGTAAGGTCAGCTAGTTCACGGGCGAACTCCGGCGAAGTTCGCTCCTCACCCTCAATCGCCAACGCATAAACGTACTCGCGCGCCTTAATCTTCGCAAGGATTCGCGTCCCTTCAACCTCCTTTACGTGTTCCATTTCCGCTGCGCTAAGGCTTTCCGGAGCCTGCTCATCAGCCACCGTAACCACCTGAAACTTACAAAACCGCGAAAGCCGTTTCGCGTACTCCGCAACTCCCTGCTTAAGATACTTTTCTTTTAATTTTCCCACAACCACGACCTTAATATTCATGCTTTTACTCCTTTTCCACAAGTTATCCCCCATTTTTACTAATTATGCACCCCATACGAACGCATGTTTTGCACAAAATTATCCACTAAATCCCCAATTTCGGCTGTTTTTCGCTTTCAAGGAGGAGGCCTTAACACTACTTTTCCACATCATCCACAACCATTGGGGATAAATAACTGTGGTTTGCCCCATAATCCCCAGTTTATCCACAAAATCTGAGGATAAGTCTTAAAAACTGTGCTTCATTGGGGCATGTACCCCCCTTCTAAGTCAATTCAGCTTACTTTTTTATCCCCACACTGGGGATAACCCTAGTTGTGATTATCACTTTCAAGGGTTAATTTCACCGTCACCGTTTCGCGCTGCCCGTGGTGGTAGTACGTAACCGGAACCCGCGTTCCTAATTTGTGCTGATCCAGCACTTCCTGGAGGGTCGCAATGTCACTAGTTTTGGCATTTCCAATCTTAGTAATCACATCGCCGGATTTAATCCCTACTCCCTTTAATGGCGAATTATCCATAATTTTCATAACCACCACTCCTTTAGTGACATCATCCGGTAATTTAAGGGTCGCCTGTTGCTGGTTAATCGGAACACTGCTCAAATTAGCTGCTTCAATTCCCAAAGCTGGTCTGATTACCTTCCCGTGTGTGGTTAATTGGTTAATAATCGTCACCACTTCGTTACTCGGAATCGCAAAGCCCATTCCTTCCACCGGGGTGGCACTTCCGTTCCCCGTACTAGCCAGCTTCATAGAATTAATTCCCACAACTTGACCAGCCACGTTAATTAACGGACCTCCTGAATTTCCAGGGTTAATGGCCGCATCAGTTTGAATAACGGTCGCCTGGGCGGGTTGGCCGTTATCTTCATTTTTAACGGTCATAGTCCGTTTTTTCGCTGAAATGATTCCCTCCGTAAGCGAGGTGGCATACTTCGACCCGAGCGGCGACCCAATTGCTAGCGCCGGTTGCCCGACCTTAATGGCGTTTGAATCCGCAAACGTTGCTACCTGATGAACGTCTCGTCCGTTAATCTTTAAAACGGCTAAATCCGTCACGCCATCGGCCCCTACTACCTTTGCCGGAAGCTTCTTCCCGTTACTTAAAATTACGTTCACCTGCTTGGCGCCGTGAATTACGTGGTTATTAGTAACGATAAAAGCAGTCCCGTTGGCTTTCTTATAAATTACCCCAGAGCCTTCACTTTCCGTAGTCTCCTGAGCGCCGCCCAAAAGGGCCTGCAAGGTATCACTATTTCCCGAAGAATATGCCGTTACCGATACAACAGCTCCCTTTACCTTATTAAATGCGCGGGTAGTTTGCGTCGAAATGTTAACTTTCATCCGGGCCGTACGGGTCGTTCCTACCGCATTATCCGGCGTAACAGCTGAATTACTAAAGTGCTGATAGGCAGCAACCCCTCCCACGACCAGGCCGCTTCCCAAAAGTCCACCGACTAAGCCCGTTACAAAAATTTGCCGGACCGTTAACTTAACTGGTTCATCGTGCTTACTGGTCATTCGTAATCCTCCCTAAATAGTTTCCACCATTATAAATGGAAAATTTCCCAAAATGCACCCCATTTCACCGGGCTTAATAATATTATGAGGTTTTGTTCCTTACAAATAAAAACGGCGGGCCTATCCATTACGTTTATTGTTTTTTCAAATCACTGTTAATGGGGTAGCCTGATCAGGATCCGTATCCAACAGCGCGAAGTCCTGGTCAACCCCAAAATCATGCTGCTTCATCATCGTTGCCACGGTTAGGTGTGCAAGTTCCTTAACGTTGTTTTCCTTACTGCGGTGGCCCAAATAAACATGCTTTGTCCGATTTCCTATCACACTCATGAGGGCCATTGCCCCATCTGCATTTGATAGGTGTCCCGTATCACTTAGGATCCGCTGCTTCAGCGCCCACGGGTAGGTCCCCATCCGAAGCATTTCCGGATCATGATTACATTCAATTAAGTAACCATCCGCATCCCGAATTACCCCTGCAACCCGTTCAGAAACATATCCTGTATCCGTTACGATCGCAAAGCCGTGATCCCGGTGATGAACCTCATAAAACTGCGGAGCCGCCGCATCATGCGAAACCCCAAAGCTTTCCACATCAAGATCGCCTAACCCCAGCGTTGTTCCCATTTCAAAGGCATGCTTTTGCTCTTCTGGAACGGTGCCAATCTTAGTGGCCATTGCTCCCCACGTTGCGGTATTTGCATATACGTCTACCCCGTAACGTCGCGCAAGCACCCCCACGCCCCGGCAGTGATCCGTATGTTCGTGGGTCACAAAGATTCCATCTAGGTCATGGGGATCCCGATTAATCGATGCAAGAAGGGCCTCAATCCTCTTGCCTGATAATCCCGCATCAATTAATATCCGCTCACGGGGAGTCTCAACATAAGTAGCGTTTCCCGCACTCCCGCTTGCAAGAACACTAACTTTTAACTCGTCCATCACTTCCACGTAATCACCCCGCTTATCAATCCGTTCATAATCATAGCACGCTTTTCCCCCGCACAACCACGAATAAACCCGTATTCATTCGTGCCAAATAATTACAGTTCATTACTATTCCTTTTACCCCATTAACGTATTTCCTCAAACATTAGCAAACGATTACAATCGCACTAGAATACGGGGTTTAAGCTTGACGATAATGTTTTAATTAGATACACTTACGGTGTAACCTGTTAGATTACATGTACATCGTTTTCAATACAGCCCTTCCCAAGGGTCAGTATTATTTCTTTTATCTACAAGTAAAGCGAAACGCAGCTGTAACGGTTGCGTTTTTCTTTGCTTTTCTTCATAAAAGTCTGCATTACGGTTTCGACTGTGTTATTTAGTTATAAACACAACGGGTTCGTGGAATCCACCAGAATGAGGCTCCCGTAACTGTTGCTCTCATTTTTATGCCGATGATAGTTACCATTACGTGAATTGTATCCCACGAAATGGCTTCCGCCGCCACCAAGATTTCAACGAGCGAAAGCCACGCCGTCATGGTGCTGAATGCCGCGTTAGTCATTACCAGCGTTACTATTTTATTTACCTACCATTTTCACCTCGCCCGGCTAGTTCAAACCATTACCGCTTTTATGAAGCCATACCCCGGCTTAAATCCCCACTCTTCACGATTTATGCTATCTTTACATACGGCGGCTTGGAATCAGTTGGTGGGGTAGAGGATCCTCGTGACAAACCAAAAAAGCCCCCGAAAGAAGGGGGCGCCATGAAAAAACAAACAACCTCCCAATTCCCCACAACGAGAACGGTTAAAGTGGAGCTCCTCTTTAGAAACCCTCGTCCTGCTTGACGGCGGTAGTCTAGGATTAAAGCCATTGTGGAAACGAAACTAATTTTTGTACAAAAGAACGCGTGACAAGTAGTCACGCGCTCTTTTATTATCTTAAACTAACTAGCTATTCGTGCTTGCTAGCCCCGCTCACCGCATCAGTCGATTCACTTGTTTCCTGATTACCAGCATGAGCTTCAGCCTTCAAGTGTTTCAAATCTGATTCATCCAAAATTTCCTGAAGTTCTTCCCGATAGTTTGCCTCATCGGCATCACTCCATTCCAGGTAGTCCTTCATATAGGCAATCACCGGATCAATTAATCCGTCAAGACTGCTCCGCATAAACAGAACGTGATACGTCCGCCGAAGCAGATAGTCAACTGGCGTTAAGACCATCTCATTGTCTAAGGAGTACCGTAACGTAATTGTTTCGGCCAAACTTAATCCCGGTGCTGCCTCTAATTCGTCCGCTAAGGCATAAACCTGCGGAGCGTTTGATCCAAATTCACGGGCAATCCGGAGGGCATCATCGTGGCTCAGACCGTGCTGCTCGCCCTCCTTAGCAAACGCTTCGAGCGCCTCATCAACATGGTTAGAGTCAAAGTCACCCCCGGAAACCCGTAATTCCTTGGAGTCAACGAGTGTAAATTGTTCACCAAACCGTTTATCAAGAACATCCTGAATCATGTCCATGGCACCAGCGGCCATTAAACGGTAGTCGGTCAACTTCCCGCCGGCCAGGGTAATAAGTCCATCATCTGCCATCGTTAGGGAACTTCCACGGGAAACCGCTGATGGTGCGGAAGCATCCGGTGCCTTACTTGCTCCTGATACGGCATCTGGTTCGTCCTCATCTTCTTCACCTGCTGGCGCCCCTAACAATGGCCGTAACCCAGCCCAACTCGATTCAATATCATCAATTGTTAAGTGGGCTGTTGGGTACTTCTTGTTAATAATCCCCAGCAAGTATTCCACGTCGCTCATTTCTACGTGCGGTTCTTCGTAATCCCCCTTGTAGTCGGTGTCCGTCGTTCCAAAGTAGGTCTTTCCTTCCCGCGGGATAGTGAAAATCATCCGGCCATCATCCGTTCCGGAACCGAAATATGTCGGTTGCGGAACCTGCAAGCGGGACTGGTCAACCACAAAGTGAACTCCCTTTGTCGGCCGCATCTGTGGGGCATCATGGAGATCGTGATCGATACCCTTAACCTTGTCAGACCATGGCCCAGCCGCATTAAGAATAACCTTCGCCTTAATTTCAAAACGGAACCCGTCAATCATGTCCTGCGCGGAAACACCGTTAACGGTACCATCCTCATCATGGAGAATCTCATTTGCCTTAACCCGGGACAACATGATTCCTCCCTTATCGGCAGCTGCCTTAATGTTTTCCACTACCAGCCGCGAGTCATTGTTCTGATAATCCAAGTAAACCCCGGCACCGACCAACTTATCAGCATTCAGCTGTGGTTCCCGCTTAAGCACCTCATCCTTGGTCAACGTATAGTTGGCAAACCGCTTTAAGTGTTCATTTTCATTAATTCCAGCAAGGTGATCGTACAAATCCATAGCCACCTTGCACTCAAACATTGTGAACGTTGTCCCCGGCTCATCATAAATCGGCAGGATCATCGGGTCCGGGTACGTACAGTGCGGCGCAATGTGCTGTACTACTGCCCGTTCCTTAACGGTGTCGGAAACCACCTGCACGTCAAACGTCTTCAGGTACCGGATCCCCCCGTGAACTAACCGTGTTGACCGCGAAGACGTTCCACCACCAAAGTCTTGCATTTCAACCAGACCAACCTTCATACCGGTTGCAGCAGCCTGAAGCGCAACCCCGGCACCGGTAATCCCCCCACCGATGATCAATAGGTCCAGCTCCTCACCATTTGCCAACCGCTGAATGTCCTTCTTCCGTGTCTTACTTGAAAATGCCATTGAAAAGACCCCTCTTCTATTCCTTTTAAATTAAATCCACTTTTCCTCAAACAATACTACTTTACAAAGTTCACCGCCTGCAAAATAAACTGTAACCCCGCAGCGATGATTCCGCCTGCTAGCGGGCCAAGCATCGGGACCCACGCATACTCCCAGTGGGCACTCGACTTTCCCGGAATCGGTAAGATAGTGTACGCTAGCCGCGGCGCCCAATCACGCGCTGGATTTAACGCGAATCCGGTGGTAGAACCAAGGCTCAGCCCGATTACCATAATCAAAAGTCCAACAATCGCTGGCTTTAATCCGGTCGTAAATGTTCCCAGGTTTAACAGCGCAAAGATGAACACACCCGTAGCGATTACTTCACTAAGAAAATTAAACACTGGATTCTTGATTGCCGGCATTGTCGCGAAAATGTTCACAACGTTGCCCTCTTCTGCTCCGTGGGAAGCCTTAAAGTGCGGGTAATACTGAATAATGACTAACACCGCGCCCATGAAGGCACCGAGAAACTGCCCTGCAAGGTACGGCAATACCTGACTCCACGGGAAGTAACCAAATAAAGCAAAGCCGATGGTTACCGCCGGATTTAAGTGTCCCTGCGAACCGAGCATCCCAGCCACATACACCCCAAAGGTAACTGCCATCCCCCAGGACAAACAGATAAATGTCCAGTTTTGCTTGGTAGCGTAAGTTTGCTTAAGATTGGTAGCTGCACAGCAACCTACTCCCAAAACAATCAGAACTAACGTTCCAAAAAATTCACCGATAAATCCGCTCATGGCTATTCTCCTTTACCGTCTTTTTGAGGCACAAATGCCAGCGTCGCCTGAACGGCGTTTTTCCACCCAGCATACAGGCGGTCCCGTTCAGCATCGCCCATCTGCGGTTCAAACCGGGTCCCCGCAGCGTTTAACGTCTTAAGTTCATCCATGTCCTTCCAAAAACCAACTTCCAATCCAGCTAAGAAGGCAACTCCCAAGGCCGTGGTTTCAAGGTCAGCAGCACGGACAATCGGAACATTCAAAATGTCTGCCTGGAACTGCATCAAGGCGTTATTCCGGGCGGCTCCCCCGTCAACCCGCAGTGCTGGAATGGCAATTCCAGAATCCTTCACCATCGTATCAACCAGGTCGCGGGTTTGGTAAGCCAACGACTGCAGCGTCGCCTTTACAAAGTCAGCCCGCGTAGTCCCCCGGGTCAATCCGAAAATGGCCCCCCGGGCATCAGAGTTCCAATATGGTGCTCCCAAGCCAGTAAAGGCCGGCACAACGTATACTTCGTTATCATTATGGGAATCGTTAGCAAGATCTTCTGATTCCGCGGCATTGCTAATCATTTCCAGCCCGTCACGGAGCCACTGGATGGCAGACCCCGCCACAAAGACCGATCCTTCCAAAGCGTAATTGACCTTACCATTGATTCCATAGGCAATATCCGTCACCAAGTTGTTCTTGGAAAGCTGCGGTTTTTCTCCGATGTTCATCAGGGTAAAGGCCCCAGTCCCGTAGGTATTCTTCACCATCCCCTTATCAAAAGCCAGCTGACCGAACAAAGCCGCCTGCTGGTCCCCGGCTAACCCACAAATTGGAGCGTTGTAACCGTAGAAATGGTAATCCTTGGTGTATCCGTATACCTCAGAGTTACTCCGCACTTCCGGTAACATTTGTTCGGGGATGTTCAACATCTTAAGGATGTTCTTTTCCCATTCCAGGGTATGGATATTAAATAACATCGTCCGCCCGGCGTTCGTGTAGTCCGTAACATGAGCATCGCCACCTGTTAGTTTCCACACAATCCAGGTTTCAATTGTTCCAAAAAGAAGTTCCCCCTTCTCAGCTCGTTCCTGGGCACCCGGAACGTGATCTAAAATCCACCGGATCTTGGTAGCGGAGAAATACGGGTCAATTCGCAATCCTGTCTTTTCGTAAATCTCATCGCTATGCCCGTCCGCAATCAGCTGGTTAGCAATTTCTTCGGTTTGCCGCGATTGCCAAACAATCGCGTGGTAAATCGGCAGCCCCGTCTTCTTATCCCAAATAATGGTCGTCTCCCGCTGATTAGTTACCCCAATCCCGGCAACCTGATCCGGGCGGATGCCTGACTTAATCAGGGCGTTGGCAATTGTGGATTGCACCGCATTCCAAATTTCGTTAGCATCGTGCTCCACCCATCCCGGCTGCGGGAAATACTGCTTAAATTCCCGTTGACTATCTGCGACTTTCTTACCGTCATGGTCAAACAAAATTGCCCGGGTACTCGTGGTCCCCTCATCAATCGCCAAAATGTACTTTTGCTGTTGATTCATCAACCTCGCCTCCTTATGATCGCTTTGTGATAACGCTTACACAAATCATTGTAACATCGGTTTTTTAGTTTGCAAATCCCCAAATTCACAAATCGTGTTGCTTTCACTAAAATGCTCCCCTCGCCCGTTTAGCTCAGAACTAACCGGGACTTCTCCGGAAAACTTTCGGATGACATTTACTATATTTATGATATTCTATACCTGTAAGCGATTTCACTAAAAGCAGTGCTTGTTTCCATTAGGGAAATTTCGTGAAATCCGTTCACTTTCCGGGGCAGTGGGAAGTAATTTCATATGAAAGAAGGTGTGCATTTCGGTTTCTGCCACCCGGAATGCAGTATTGATGGCTAGTCCACGTAACATTTTAGCCCACCGGGGAATGTCAACTTTAGCCCCTGAAAACACCATGCCAGCCTTTGAGCTGTTGACTAAGTACGGGGTACGGTGGCTTGAAACCGATTTAGGCATTACCAAGGATGAACACGTCGTGGTGTTGCACGATGACTACCTTGACCGGACAACTTCGGGAAGCGGGCCGTTAACGGACATCATGTTCAATG
>NZ_JBJFZV010000004.1:0-152003 GCF_045033015.1 Ligilactobacillus sp. LYQ60 | reverse complement strand
AAGGAAAGAGTGCGGTGATGATGGCCTGAAGGATACACCTGTTCCCATGCCGAACACAGTAGTTAAGCTTCAGCGCGCCGAGAGTAGTTGGGGGACCGCCCCCTGTGAGGGTAGGACGTCGCCGTGCTTTTAATGGAGGATTAGCTCAGCTGGGAGAGCATCTGCCCTACAAGCAGGAGGTCACAGGTTCGAGCCCTGTATCCTCCATTATATTTATTGAGTCGTTAGCTCAGTTGGTAGAGCATTGGACTTTTAATCCAAGGGTCGACAGTTCGAGCCTGTCACGACTCATTTGATAGCTTATGCGGGTGTGGCGGAATTGGCAGACGCGCTAGATTTAGGTTCTAGTGTCTTATGACGTGGGGGTTCAAATCCCTTCACCCGTATTTAAGGATAGTAATTACCCTGGTTATGCGGAAATAGTTCAGAGGTAGAACATCACCTTGCCATGGTGGGGGTCGCGGGTTCGAATCCCGTTTTCCGCTTCGGGCTTGTGCGAATAGCCCATAACTAGATAGTATGCGGAAATAGTTCAGAGGTAGAACATCACCTTGCCATGGTGGGGGTCGCGGGTTCGAATCCCGTTTTCCGCTTATGCCGGGGTGGCGGAATTGGCAGACGCACGGGACTTAAAATCCCGCGGTAAGTGATTACCGTACCGGTTCGATCCCGGTCCTCGGCACTATGCACCCATAGCGCAACTGGATAGAGTGTCTGACTACGAATCAGAAGGTTGTAGGTTCGACTCCTACTGGGTGCATTTCAGGATTGTGTAATCCTGACAGCCGTACTATAATTAGATCCGTTATCGGGAAATAGCTCAGTTTGGTAGAGCATCACGTTCGGGACGTGGGGGTCGCAGGTTCAAATCCTGTTTTCCCGATTAGTTGCTGGTGAGAGCCGGCTTTTATTTTAATTTCTTTTTAATTAAAACAATTTAGTGTAAAGGGGAGACATTATAATGAAGGGAAAATGGAAGGTTGCGGGACTAATTGGGGGGATCTTACTTCTTAGCGGGTTGGGTTATGAAACTGTTCACGCCCAAACATTAACCGGTAAGCAAGCCCAACAGGAAATTGGTACGTTTATTAGTACGGCTCGTCAGGATAAGAGTGGGATTGTTGAGTTCCGGGCGGTCAATGCCCAGCAGAAAAAGGGCGGGTCAAAGGAAGGCTCGAAAGACCGCGGAACAATTAAGTATGCTGGTGATAATACCGAAAACATCCATGGGTACACCCAACAGGATGGAAAAGTAATGGAAATGAACGTTTTTACTAATGGCCATGATGTGTTTGCACAGCGGCCAAACCAGCGCTTTGTTCCCAACAATGATGCCTTAGATGAGATTCACAAACTCTATGACAACTACAAGATCAATTCGCTGCAGTTGCAAATACTAGATGCACTTCAAAAGTACGCAACGGTTAAACGCCACGGGAATACCGAAACAATTACCGTGAAATTGACCAAGAAGAATAACGCCGGCGTTCAAAAAATCATGTGGGCTGGTATGGAGAAGGGTAAAACCAAACAGTTAATTATTAGGTATACGGTGGATGTTCATACTCACCAGCCGTTAACGTGCTATTGGAAGACGCAAAACTACGAGACTAAGGGTGATATGGCTAATACGATGACTTGGACAACTGTTCGCGAGAAATTTAGTAACCAGAATAAGCAGGATAGTATCCCAATGCCAGCTGCGGATCAAATTGATAGTAGCGATCAAAGTAGTAATTAGGTAAAACGGTAAATTATAATTTTCTAAAAACACCGTAATGGAGGTGCGGCATCAATTTTGATGCGAAATCACTTTCCGTTATGGTGTTTTTGCGAGTTTAAGAAGAAAAAGGCACACAGTTAACGGTCTTTACCAGAAGCAGGATGATCTGTTTTAGATGGAGTAAGGACGTATTTCTCGATTGCCCGGGCAACGCCGTCATGGTTGTTGTCAGTGGTTACTGCTTGAGCCGCTGCTTTTACTTGAGAATTAGCATTGCCCATCGCAACCCCTAATCCGGCCCGGGTAATCATTGGAAGGTCGTTATTTTCATCACCTAAGGTCATCACTTCATCGGCGGTAACGGCGAGATGGTCTGCCAGGGCGATGACAGCATTTCCCTTTGTTGCTTGTTTATTGAGGAGTTCGTAGAAAAAACGTTCGCTTCGAACGCAGTAAAAGTGCTTCGTAATGGCGGTGGGAAGTTGTCGGATTGCTGCGTCAATTTTAGCGGGTTCATCCGCCATCATGTACTTAGCAATTTGAATATCAGCGGGAAGTTGGTTAAGGGGGATAACGTGCAGGTGCATTTTAGTGTGGTACGTGTCGAAAACCGTGTAGTAGCCGACATCGGGTTGGTGGACGTACACGTTTGAATCAAGGGTTACCATGTGCATGTTAATCCCTATTCGGGTGAAGTATGGTACAAGTTGCTGGTATTCGCTCAGTGGGATTGTGCTAGCAAAAAGCTGCTCGCCCGTTGCCCGTTGCACTTGCGCGCCGTTGAGGGTGATGACGTAGTCAGAAGCTGAGGTCAACCCGAGTTGTTCTAATAGGGGGGCCACCCCGGTGAGTGGTCGGCCCGTGCATAAAACAACGTGAACCCCCTGCTTCCTTGCAGCGTGAATTGCTGCAATGGTTCGAGCGGTAAGTTTTTTATCCGGCGTGAGTAGCGTGTTATCGATATCAGATGCAACTAGTTTAATTGTCATTAACTAGCCCTCCTGGGAAATGATTTGGTCGTTGTGGATGTGCCGGTTAAATTCAGCATAAACTGGCGCAAAGATTTCAGTTTGAGCGTTTTGAGCGAGCATTTCTTTGGGGAAGAAGAAGCGTTCGTCCCCTTGAACTTTTCCCGTAATGGCCGCTACGAGATTACTAATCTGAGAAAGCTCGATGTGGCTACCGTCTTTTTGGGTAAGTTCAATCTGTGTGCGGGGTTTCTTAGCGTGCGGATCGTATGCATCGTACGGCAGGTCATAGCTATCGTTGGTTGCCGTGTAGTAGGCAGCGTCAAACCCGGCAGCGGCTACAAGTTGCTGCAGCTTGGCTACCAGTTTCTTCGTTGCGGGGGTTACCTGGACCGACTTAAACGGGTGCCGGTCCAGGAATCGGGTAGCCAGGTCACTCAAAATTTTGTCCGGGTGGTTCCGCCACCGGGCAAAGCAGGTATTGAGCACGCCATCATCGAGCTGAAGGTAATCGTTCAGGGTAGCGTGGTGTTCAAAGAACGGGGCGAGAAAGTTAACCGTTAGTCCATCGGTGAGTTGTCCGTCTGTAAAGAGCCTTTGTGCCCGCATGAGAAGGTGGTCAAGGATAACTTCCATGGCGCGGGAAACGGGGTGAAAGTAAACTTGTTGGTACATCTGAAACCGGCTTACAATGTAATCTTCCACAGCGTGCATTCCTTGAATTTGAAAGCTGATGCCATTTTTATCAGGGCGCATCACCCGTAGAATTCGCGTAAGGTCAAACGTCCCGTAGTTTGCCCCCGTATAATACGAATCCCGGAGGAGGTAGTCCATCCGGTCCGCGTCAATTTGGCTAGAAATGATCTGCACCACCTGTTGGTTTGGATACTTTTTTGCAATGACACTGGCCACTTGCACGGGAAAATCCGGGCTTACCCGACGCAAAATCTGGTTGACCTCCGTTTGGGGGCTTGTAATGATTGCCCGGGTCATGGCTTCGTGGTCAGTATGAAAAATGTGTTCAAAGGTGTGCGAGTAGGCGCCGTGGCCCACGTCATGCAGGAGGGCGGCACACAACGTTACTAAGCGCTCGTGGTCATCCCATCCTGCCGCGCCTACCGTTTGCTGGGGGTATTTTCGGGCAAAGAGGTCACAAATTTGCCGGGCAATCTCGTAGACCCCAACTGAATGGGTGAACCGGGTATGTTCAGCACCGTGGAAGGTAAGACTGGTGGTTCCCAGTTGTTTGATTCGACGGAGCCGCTGAAATTCTCGGGTATTAATCAGGTCAAGAATAACCTGGTGTTGAATATAAATGTAATTATGAATCGGGTCACGGAGGACCTTTTCAACGGGAAGTAATTCGGCGATGATCACCGCACTCCTTTCTATAAACAGAATTCGCCTTCATTATATCATTCCGTTTCCGGGAGTTGGTTGCTTCTGGGGAAACGGGTATAATAGCAGGTAACGAATTAAAACGAGGGAGTGAGGGCGATGGCAGAACGCGGAATCCCGGTCAATATTCACATTGAAACCCGGCATTGGCAGGACGGGAACCGGGATGATTTAACCCAAGACGTTGCTGGTCACTACGTTCAGATGGGTGATACCTTTTATCTGCGGTATGATGAGCAGCTTGAAGACCAGTTGCCGGCAGTGGTGACGATGCGCATTAAGGCGGACGGGACGGTTCGGCTGAGTCGCAACCACGAGGAACTACAGATGAAGCTATTCTTTGCGGCTAACCAACGGGTGGAAGCTACGTACCGGACCCCTTACGGGTTGATCCCGATTGATACCGAGACAACGAACCTCAACGTGGCGGTTAATCAGGCACCCTTGATGGGGACGGTTGCAATTGATTACCGGTTGTATACGGACGGCCAATCGTTGGGAAAATACCAGATTAGATTGCATTTCAATGCCTAACATTGTAAGATATGGGGTAGACTGCAGAAAGGACGTGTACCAGAGTGGAGTTAAAAAAATTCGCAGGCGCTGACAAGAGCGAATTGTCACTGATTGAAGTGGCACACGAAATTTTAAAAGAAAACGGTGAGCCGATGGCGTTCGCGGACTTGACGAACGCCATGCAGGATTATCTGGGAAAAAGCGATCAGGAAATCCGGAATCGTCTGCCGCAGTTTTATGCGGATCTAAACGTTGATGGGGGATTCATTTCCCTTGGCGAAAACATGTGGGGGCTCCGGGCGTGGTACCCGTACGATTCAATTGATGAGGCCCTGGTGCACGGTGAGGATGAGGATGCATCAGCTAAGAAGCGGCCACGGGTTAATGCGCTCGCTAATACCACGGATGAAGATGACGACGTGGTTGCCTTTAATAGTTCCGCTGATTTAAACAAGGCGTTTACTACTAACGTTACGGATTATGATGAGGACGACGAGGAGAATCAAACGGTTGATGATGGTTTGGAAGACGGGATTGAAGGACAGTTGTCAGCGATTAACCCGGAAGATGAATAATTACTTGACGCGTTTGATCAATTTATGTAGAATGATTTTCGGGCTCTCCGTGGGATTCCACGGTGTTAATTGAACGGGATGCTCCCTATTCACTAGTGAATAGGGAGTTTGTTTATTTATTTCCCCAAATAAGACGAAGGAGCGGAAGAATGACTAAATATATTTTTGTTACTGGTGGCGTGGTCTCTTCTCTGGGAAAGGGGATTGTGGCAGCTTCCTTAGGACGACTGCTTAAGAACCGCGGATTAAAGATTACGGTGCAGAAGTTTGATCCGTATGTCAACGTTGATCCCGGAACGATGAGCCCGTACCAGCACGGGGAAGTTTTTGTAACGGACGACGGAACGGAAACGGACCTGGATCTTGGCCACTACGAACGGTTTATTGACGTTCGGTTAAACAAGTACTCCAACGTCACGACGGGGAAAATTTACTCGGAAGTATTGGATAAGGAACGTCGCGGGGGATATTTAGGTGCAACCGTCCAGGTAATCCCGCATATCACGGACATGATTAAGGAAAAGATTATGCGGGCCGCAAAGGTGACGGACGCTGACGTTGTTATTACTGAAATCGGGGGGACAGTTGGTGACATTGAATCCCTGCCATTCCTGGAAGCTCTTCGGCAAATGAAGTCGGAGGTGGGAGCGGATAACGTTGTGTACATCCACACGACGCTAATTCCGTACCTCCGGGCAGCTGGAGAAATGAAGACTAAGCCAACGCAGCACAGCGTTAAGGAACTTCGGGGATTGGGGATTCAGCCAAACGTTCTTGTTGTTCGGACGGAAAAACCAATTTCTCAATCAATGCGGAATAAGATTTCAAACTTCTGTGACGTGGAACCAGAGGCGGTCATTGAGTCAATGGACGTGGATACGCTCTACCAGATTCCGTTGAATTTGCAGGCGCAAAACCTTGACCAAATCGTGTGCGATAAGCTGGGATTGGATGTTCCGGCTGCTGATATGACTGAATGGCAAGAGCTGTGTGACCGCGTGCGGCATCTTCAAGGAAACGTGAAGATCGCTCTGGTTGGAAAGTACGTTGAGTTGCAGGATGCTTACATTTCCGTTAATGAAGCACTTCGGCATGCAGGATACGCCATTAACCGGAAGGTAACCATTGATTACATCAACGCTGAAGAGATTACGGCGGAAAACGTTGCGTCCCGGTTAAAGAACTATGATGGAGTGATCGTTCCGGGCGGATACGGGGATCGCGGCCTTGAAGGGATGATACAAGCTATCCGGTACGTTCGGGAAAATGATATTCCATACCTCGGGGTTTGTCTGGGAATGCAGATGGCTAGCATTGAGTTTGCCCGTGACGTGTGTGGCATTGAGGACGCACATACGGCGGAGGTTTACCCAGATTGCAAGAATAAGATTATCGACTTGATGGCAGACCAAAACGGCGTTGAGGATAAGGGGGGTACCCAGCGGTTGGGAGCATACCCGTGTAAGCTTAAGCCGGGAACTGTGGCAGCAGCGGCCTACAATAACGAAGAGGTTATTCAAGAGCGGCACCGGCATCGTTACGAGTTTAACAACAAATACCGGGAGATCATGCAGGATCACGGCTTGGTCTTTTCAGGAACGTCTCCAGACAACCGACTGGTTGAGGTAATTGAAATTCCAAGCAAGCGGTTTTTCGTTGCTTCCCAGTATCACCCTGAATTTCTGTCACGGCCGCAACGGCCAGAGGGGCTGTTCGCGGCCTTTGTTAAGGCAGCGGCCGGCGAATAGGTAATTTAATATTCAACGGTAAAAAAATATGCTATGCTGGTAGCAGATATTATGTGGCAGGAGGCAACCAGATGGATATGAACAAATTGGCAAGGGCCATTATTGAGTACGAAGATCAGCATCACTGGACGGATGCCGACTTCTCATTGGCAAGCCACCTTCCGGTTGAGAAGGTGCACTCCTTGAAGATGGGACGGGGAGAACCAACGCCAGATGAGGTTAAGAACGTTCAAGCGGTCCTTCGCAAGAAGTAGAAAGAACCATGCCTTGTGGGCATGGTTCTTTTTAATTGCTTAAAGCACCACAAAATTCTTTAATTATATCAACTGGATTTGGCGGGGGATCTTGTTGACATAAATTAAAGCGGGGTGAACCTACGATCTCCCCGCTTATTTTATATGTTTTATCAATAGATTAGCTGTGCCACCGGTTATTAAGGAGCGCACCAGCGCCAATTAAACTAAGCAATCCCGGAATAATCAGCCACGGAACAATTTGATTACCAGTTGCTGGTAAGTGGTGCTTGTTTTCTTGCATTTTTTTAGATGAAGAAGAGGTGGATGTAACTTTAACACTTGACAGGTGATCACCCTTATCATGGTGTTTTCCCTTGGTAGTTGTTAATCCGGAAATGTCAACGGCATTGTTTGCAACCTGCGATGCACTTGAGATGGTTGTAAAATCAAAACTTGGGGTTGCTGCAGATGAAATGTATTGGATGGAGGAAGCGCTCGTTGGCGTCGATGATGATGTCGACATTGTGGTGTCGCTGTCCGCTGAAGCAGCTACGCTCGATGACGTCCCCTGTTCCGTGTTAATTTCATTTACTTCCGTTGACGGATTGCTTTTTGAATCGAGGCTCGGCGTGGTCGGCTCGTATAGGGTTACCGGAACACTCGGAGTGGTTACGTTATCTAAAACGTTTGATAATTTAAAAGTGTCGCCAAAGTTGTCAGAGAGCGGAATATTTGATGACCGCTCAAGTCGTGGCTGTGTAACTGGTGATATTGATACTGCCCGGGTAGAAGCGGGCATATTGTTGGATGTTGCTAAAACTGTTCCGCCGCTAATCATCGTTACAAGAACGGTAAAACTTACTAGCGTTTGATGCCAAATTTGTGTCTGCATAGCTGTTCTCCTTTATCATAACCTAAGATTTCATTGTACCGGATAAACTTAAATTTAACAAACCTGGTAAGTTGCTAGTTAAATTAATTATTGGATCTATTAGCTATAATCCTATTGTTTTTGGAATTGCCACGGCTCTTCGTGGGTTTTCCGAATAACGCGGGCAGGATTGCCGGCAACAACAGTATGGGCAGCAACATTGTGTGTCACGACGCTGCCGGCACCAATGACAGCGCAATCGCCAATTGTAACCCCGCCGAGAATTGTTGCGCTTCCCCCGATCCAAACGCCGTTCCCGATCGTCACTGGTTTTGCTCGTAGGATTTCACGGTTGTGTTCCGCGGGGTTTTCGGAATGATTAATTGTGTAAATTCCTACCTTAGGACCAATTTCCACGTTGTTTCCAATCGTAATTTGACCACCATCCATAAAGACGGCGTCATGATTGACAAAAAGGTGGTTCCCAACAGAGATATTACAACCTACCTCACACATAAATGATGGCTCGATATGAAGATTATCGCCGGCGTGAGCGAAGAGGTGGATTAATAATTCAAAGTGATATGTATCATGAAGAATAACTTCCCGGTTGAACTGGCGGCATACACGGTATGCATGGTTTCGCGCAGCAATGATCGCGGGGTCATTATCATTATAAGGTTGTCCGTGGGTCATTAATTGACGTACGCGTTGAAGATCCAATTTTATCCCTCCATTGTACTGAACAAAACCGACGCTATCACACTTTTTATTAAATGAAAAGTGCGGTGTTTGGAAAATGTGATTCTTTGACAGATAAAAGGCTTAGGACTGCGTGTTTTGTAAATATTACGAAATTGTGACGTTGATCTAAGAACCGTAAAATAAAAGTTTAGGAAGACGCTGAATTTGGCAAACGATAAGTTTTCCGCGTAAGCTAAACACCAAACAAGAGGATACCTTACAGTATGCTAACCGGTTGTTAGATACTGGTGATCAGTAGGTTAATGGATTGCGGGGAAGGGGGCGTTTGATAATTGCAGGAATCCTTAGCTTTTTAGGAATTAAGTCGCATAAACGAACCGATGGAAAAAAACGGTAAACGAGAATAACTGGGACTTAAATCCTCAGGGCAGAATTACCCCTAGAGGTTTTTATTTTAAAAGGCAGAATCCAATTCCTAACGCACACACTAAAAACGGAATGAAGGGAACAGGTTGGGTTGTGTGCTTGTCGATAATGTAAAAAAGTGTGATAAAAGCGGCAATTAATACGACTTCCCATGTGAAATAGATGCCATACCGAAGCGCCCAAAGACTGATGAGAATAAGATCTGCACTTCCAAGTTGTTTTTTTAAAACGAGGATACCTAGTCCGCCAAGTGACAGGAGAAGAAGGATCCACGTGTGGTAAAGATTAATCCAACATTGGTGAAGATTGAAACAGGTAAGGATGAGGGCGCCTCCCCAAAGCGCGTAGGGGTGGACGGTCCGAGTTGCGTGATCCTCCAGCGTAAGGATGGTTAGCCACGTAATAAGGATGATGAATTCGGTGGGAGGAAATTTAAGCCATAAGGTTCCTCCTAGGGCCAACAGGGCGCAAAAAAGCTCGCTTACGGGAAACCGCCAACTTAAAGGGTGGTGGCACCAATGACAGTGCCCGTGTTGAAGAAAAAAGCCTAAAATAGGTAGTAATTGCCACCAACTTAGGGGGTGATGACACTGATCACACCTAGAGCGGTCCCATAATGATTGGTTAGTAACGTACCGGTCAGCAACACAAACGGCAAACGATCCACCTATCATGGCGCCCCCTAAAATAAGGGTTAAACGAAGTATCCACATATAGTTAACCTAGCCTCCTTCTAATTATAAATAGCAGGGAATCAGGTGAACTTAGCAGAATAATTAATTTGAACGGGGAATTGACACCCTTTCGGTTTGCATGGTATTCTAGTCGAGGTGCTGATGTGAACAGTTCTCCCGTTCTGACGGGATCATGCTGACTGGGAGCAGGTTAGCATACATTGCTCGCACACCGTTGTTTTTTAACCCTCAAAAAGAAACTCCTGGATGTGTGTGCTTGATTTTGATTAATAACAGGAAGGAGGAAGCTTTAGATGCCTACAATTAACCAATTAGTTCGGAAAGGGCGTAAGTCTAAAGGTTCAAAGTCAAAGTCCCCGGCATTAAACTACGGGTACAACAGTTACAAGAAGGTTCAGGTTGCTAACCCATCTCCACAGAAGCGGGGAGTTGCAACGCGTGTTGGTACAATGACTCCGAAGAAGCCTAACTCAGCTTTACGGAAGTACGCACGTGTGCGGCTGTCAAACCTGATGGAAGTGACTGCCTACATTCCAGGAATCGGCCACAACCTTCAGGAACACAGTGTTGTGTTAGTTCGTGGTGGTCGTGTAAAGGACCTTCCTGGGGTTCGTTACCACATCGTTCGTGGAGCGCTCGATACTGCTGGTGTTGAGGACCGGCGTCAGGGTCGTTCCAAGTACGGTACGAAGAAGCCTAAGAAGAAGTAAGGCGAGAACGGATTTAGAACTCGAGGAGGTTTTTTAAATGCCAAGAAAAGGTGGCGTACAGAAGCGTGAAGTGCTGCCAGATCCAATTTACAACTCTAAGTTGGTTACGCGGTTAATCAACCGGTTGATGTTGGACGGGAAGCGTGGTAAGGCTTCAAAGATTTTATACGAAGCATTTGACATGATTAAGGAACAGACCGGTAATGATCCGATCGAAGTATTCGAAGAGGCCATGAAGAACGTCATGCCTGTTCTTGAAGTTAAGGCCCGGCGGATTGGTGGGTCAAACTACCAGGTTCCGATCGAAGTGCGGCCAGAACGACGGACAACGTTGGGCTTACGGTGGATTGTAAGCTATGCCCGGCTGCGTGGTGAACACACAATGTCAGAGCGGCTGGCTAAGGAAATCATCGATGCATCTAACAACACCGGTGCTTCCGTTAAGAAGCGTGAAGATACGCACCGGATGGCTGAAGCTAACCGGGCGTTCGCACACTACCGCTGGTAATTATTCAAGTGGCTATTATGGCTGTGACTATAATGGCCATTTTTTTGAAACTAAGCAAACGCAACGCACACATTTTGTGGAAGGAGAAGATTCTCAATGGCTAACAAACGTGAATTCCCATTGGAAAAGACGCGGAACATCGGGATTGTTGCCCACATTGATGCTGGGAAGACGACGACGACCGAACGGATTCTGTATTACACGGGAAAAATTCATAAAATCGGTGAAACACATGATGGTGCTTCCCAAATGGACTGGATGGAGCAGGAACAGGAACGGGGGATTACGATTACGTCTGCCGCAACGACTGCTCAGTGGAAGGATCACCGAATTAACATCATTGACACGCCAGGGCACGTGGATTTTACGGCCGAAGTTGAACGGTCACTCCGAGTTCTTGACGGTGCGATTGTTGTTCTTGATGGTCAGTCTGGGGTAGAACCACAGACTGAAAATGTATGGCGGCAGGCAACGGAATATGGGGTTCCGCGGATTGTGTTCGTTAATAAGATGGATAAGATTGGGGCGAACTTCGACTACTCCGTTGATACCATTCGGGACCGGTTACAGGCTAACCCGGTTCCGGTTCAAATGCCAATCGGGGCTGAAGATAACTTCAAGGGAGTTATCGATCTAATCGAAATGAAGGCTGACCTTTACGATGAAGACGAACTTGGGTCAGAATGGGATGTTGTTGATATCCCGGATGACTACAAAGAAGAGGCGCAGGCTAAGCGGGACGCCATGATTGAAGCCGTTGCTGACGTTGACGATGACATCATGGAGAAGTATCTCGAAGGGGACGAAATTAGTTCAGAGGAGCTGAAGAAGGCGATCCGGAAGGCAACGTTAAACCTCGACCTTTACCCGGTCTTTGCTGGTTCTGCCTTTAAGAACAAGGGTGTTCAGATGATGCTTGATGGGGTGAACGACTACCTGCCATCACCATTGGACGTTAAGCCATACACTGCGACGGACCCAGAGACGGAAGAAGAAGTTGACTTGATTGCTGATGATACTAAGCCATTCGCTGGGTTAGCTTTCAAGATTGCGACGGACCCTTTTGTTGGGCGGTTGACATACCTGCGGGTTTACACCGGAACGCTGGAGTCAGGTTCGTACGTGCTGAACGCAACTAAAAACAAGCGTGAACGGGTCGGGCGGCTTCTCCAAATGCACTCTAACCAGCGGAAGGAAATCCCAGAAGTATTCTCCGGGGACATTGCCGCTGCTATTGGGTTGAAGAACACAACTACTGGGGACTCCCTGACTGATCCGGATCACCCGTTATTACTTGAATCAATGGAATTCCCGGACCCAGTTATTCAGGTTTCCGTTGAGCCAAGTTCAAAGGCTGACCAGGATAAGATGGACATTGCCCTTCAAAAGTTGGCCGAAGAAGATCCAACCTTCAAGGCTGAAACAAACCCTGAAACGGGTGAAACGCTGATTGCCGGAATGGGTGAACTGCACCTAGACATCATCGTTGACCGGATGAAGCGTGAATTCCACGTGGAAGCTAAGATCGGTGAACCACAGGTTGCTTACCGTGAAACCTTTACTAAGCAGGTTTCTGCTCAGGGTAAGTTTGTTCGGCAATCTGGTGGTAAAGGACAGTACGGGGATGTTTGGATTGAATTCACCCCGAACGAGGAAGGCAAAGGCTTTGAGTTTGAGGACGCCATTGTCGGTGGGGTTGTTCCGCGCGAATACATTCCATCAGTTGAACAGGGGTTAAAGGAAGCCATGGCCAATGGTGTATTGGCTGGGTACCCGCTGATCGACGTTAAGGCTAAGCTTTATGATGGTAGTTACCACGAAGTCGACTCGAGTGAAGCGGCCTTCAAGGTGGCTGCATCCCTGGCATTGAAGAATGCTGCTAAGGATGCTGGCGCCGTAATCCTTGAACCAATCATGAAGGTTGATATCGTTACGCCAGAAGATAACCTTGGGGACGTCATGGGTCACGTTACTGCTCGGCGTGGTCGGGTTGACGGAATGGAAGCTCGGGGGAACGCGCAGTTAGTTCACGCCTACGTTCCGTTGGCTGAGATGTTTGGGTACGCCACAACGTTGCGGTCTGCTACTCAGGGACGGGGAACGTTTACGATGTCTATGGATCACTACGAGGCTGTACCGAAGTCCATTCAAGAAGAAATTATTAAGAAGAACGGTGGCAACGCTGGTTAATTAGTGCGCTCCGTTTGCAAAAACCGGTTGGTTTTTACCAGCCGGTTTTTTGTGTCCCCTAATTGGATAAAAAATAGAGTAATACGCTTTTAGCGATTCTTTAAAAGGCTAGTGATTGTGCTTGCGTCGGGTAAGGCTGTTCGCTAGAATTATAAGAGGTACACGGGTTCAAGTTTTGAACTATTGTGAATGATACGATAGATGGAGATAACGTGGAATGAAGAAGATGATTGTCAGGGGCGGCCAGCGGTTATCCGGTGAGGTAACAATTGGTGGGGCCAAAAATAGTACCGTTGCGTTGATTCCGGCGACGGTATTAGCGGAAACGCCCGTTAAGTTTGATAGCGTTCCGGATATTCTGGACGTGCATAACCTAATGCTAATTTTAAAATCAATGAACGTTAAATCGCGGTTTAACCACGGTGAATTATTGATTGATCCCACGACGATTGTTCAGGCGCCACTTCCGGGGGATGTGATTCGAAGTCTTCGGGCGTCCTACTACTTTATGGGGGCACTTCTTGGCCGGTTTGGGCAGGCTACGGTTAGTTTCCCTGGAGGCGATAACATTGGTCCTCGCCCAATTGATCAGCATATTAAGGGGTTCCGTGCTTTGGGGGCGACGGTTGTTGAGCAGGGTGATACCGTCCGTATTACGACCGGACCGGAAGGACTGCACGGGGCCCATATTTTCTTCGATTTGGTATCCGTGGGAGCCACGATTAACGTGCTTTTAGCAGCGGTTAAAGCACACGGAACGACCATCATCGAAAACGCCGCCAAGGAGCCGGAAATTATTGATTTAGCAACCTTTTTAAATAACATGGGTGCCCGGATTCGGGGAGCCGGAACGGGGGTCATTCGGATTGAAGGGGTGGCTCATTTGCGGGCCCAAAATACCCACACGATTATTCCGGATCGGATCGAAGCGGGGACTTACCTTGCCTTTGCAGCGGCTAACGGTGACGGGGTGCTGGTTCGTAACGTAATTAAGGAACACCTTGATCCGTTTATCGCTAAAATGACTGAAATGGGTGTTCACCTTGAGATTGATGATGATAAGATTTACGTTCCGGGAAACGACCGGCTTCGTCCAATTACCGTAACAACGGCTCCATTTCCTGGCTTTGCGACTGATCTTCAGCAGCCCATTACGCCGTTATTAATGTGTGCGCAGGGGACGTCGACGGTGATTGACACGCTTTACCCTAAGCGGATTCAGCACGTTAAGTACATGCAGATGTTGGGCGGAAAGATTACGGCCCATGATGGGGTTATTCGAATTGACCATTCAACAGAGCTTCACGGGACAACGATTATGGCTAATGATATTCGGGCCGGGGTAGCCTTGTTAGGAGCGGCGTTGATGGCGGACGGGACAACCGTAATTGAGCACGCCGATAATATTCTTCGCGGGTATGATCGGATTATCGCGAAGTTCCGCGGATTACACGTTAACATTGAGGTGGTTAACAATACGACCGGGGAGGAGTAGTTGTGGAAAAAAGTCCAAAAAAAAGTGGGGTAACGTTACGCGAACTGGAGAAAAAAACGCTCCGGGAACTGTATGAGGATGCTAAACGGTATGAAATCCCGTATTACAGTAAAATGAATAAAAAGGAACTGGCATTAGCAGTTGTCCGGGCGGCAGCGCAAGAAGCCGGTTATTACTATATGCAAGGAATTCTCGATATTATTCCAAGCGAAGGGTATGGTTTTTTACGGCCGTTGAACTATGGTCCGTCCCAGGAGGATATTTATGTGTCCATTTCTCAAATTCGCCGGTTTGGTCTCCGGAACGGGGATGAGGTTGCCGGGGTTGTCCGTCCTCCCCGCCATAATGATAAATACCACGGATTAATGCGGGTGGATACGGTAAACGGGAAGGACCCGGAGCAAGCTAAGGATCGTCCTCATTTCCCGGGATTAACTCCCGTTTATCCGACCCAACAAATGAAGCTTGCAACCGGAAAAGGTCCGCTAGCCCCCCGGCTGGTGGATCTTTTTGCACCGGTTGGTTTTGGACAACGGGGGTTGATTGTTGCTCCGCCTAAGGCCGGAAAGACTAGCCTTTTAAAACGGATGGCCAAGGGGATTACTGCTAACTACCCGGATGCCCACGTAATTATTTTGTTGATTGATGAACGGCCTGAGGAAGTGACGGACCTTGAGCGCAGCGTGAAAGGTGAGGTCGTTTACTCAACGTTTGATCAGCGGCCGGAGAATCACGTGCGGGTGGCCGAATTGGTCCTTGAACGCGCAATGCGGCTGGTGGAGGATAAACAGAACGTTGTGATTTTACTGGATTCCCTTACTCGCCTCGCCCGGGCGTATAATTTGGTCGTTCCGCCGAGTGGCCGGACACTTTCTGGGGGATTGGATCCTACGGCGCTCTTTAAGCCTAAGCGGTTCTTTGGGGCCGCCCGGAATATCGAGGATGGTGGCAGCCTGACAATTCTTGCCACGGCGTTGGTTGATACTGGTAGCCGGATGGACGATGTTATTTTTGAAGAATTTAAGGGGACTGGTAACCAGGAGCTGCAACTTTCACGGGAATTAGCGGAACGGCGAATTTTTCCGGCGGTGGATATTAAGCGCTCAGGAACGCGGAAAGAGGAGTTGCTTTTAGATAAGCCAACCCTCGATGCGGCATGGAGGGTTCGAAAGATGATTGGTAATAACCCTATTCAAGATACCAGCCGGGTACTAAAAATGATGCGCCAAACGAAGGATAACGCTGATTTTTGTCGCCAAATCGAAAAGGTTGACTTTCCGGGGAAAAGGTAATTGCGGTTAACTAGTATTCATGGTATGATGACTGGCGTACTATTAATTTAACTCTGGCTCAGCAAATGACCCAGGGCAAAGGAGCGAAATACAATGAAGCAGGGGATTCATCCAGATTACCATCAGGTAGTATTCATGGACTCATCAACGGGCTACAAGTTCTTGTCAGGCTCAACGGCAACATCAGACGAAACCGTTGAGTGGGAAGACGGCAACACGTACCCATTGATTCGGGTTGAAATTTCATGTGATTCACACCCATTCTTCACCGGGAAGCAGAAGTCGGCTAAGGCTGATGGCGCGGTTGACCGGTTCAACAAAAGGTATGGGTTTACCAAGTAACCATCAAGGGTGGTTATTACGGGGCGACGGTAAGACCGTGGCCCCGTTTTTTGTGAATAATGGGGCACTCCCCTGGTTGAATAATAAAAAAAGAACGTAGGAAAGAAGATGAATCCGCATAAAACCAATGATTACCCCTTGTATTTGAGGACTAAAAGTAATATGATATTAAACGTGCTTGTCAGGGGACAAGTATGCACATTTGAGCGATGATGTGAAAGGTTGCGACACGCCCGGATGCTTTGCCATGAGCGTGACGGTAATTTTCACGGAGCAAGTCTTATTTTTAAAATAGACGAAGGAGGGAACTAAATGGCTAAGCAAAAGATTCGGATCCGGCTTAAGGCTTACGAGCACCGGATTCTCGACCAATCAGCGGACAAGATTGTTGAAACCGCTAAGCGGACAGGGGCAATGATCTCAGGCCCAATCCCGTTGCCGACGGAGCGGACACTGTACACGGTTATCCGTTCACCGCACAAGTACAAGGATTCACGGGAACAGTTCGAAATTCGGACGCACAAGCGGTTAATCGATATCGTGAACCCAACACCTAAGACGGTTGATTCATTAATGAAACTTGATTTACCGTCCGGGGTTGACATTGAAATCAAGTTATAATTAAGCATTACAAAAAATTGGAGGTGTACTCATGGCCACAAAAGGAATCTTAGGAAAGAAAGTCGGAATGACGCAGGTCTTCACCGAAAAAGGTGAGCTGGTTCCGGTTACCGTTGTTGCCGTTAACCCAAACGTTGTTATGCAGGTTAAGACAATGGAAAACGATGGTTACGAAGCAATCCAGCTTGGGTTTGACGACCAGAAGGCTGTTCGTGCCACAAAGCCGGCTGAAGGTCATGCAGCAAAAGCTAAAACTGCTCCTAAGCGCTTCGTTCGTGAAATCAGGGATGTTGAGCTGGGAGATTACAACGTTGGTGACGAATTAAACGCTGACGTATTCGAAGCAGGCGACATCGTTGATGTAACGGGTACGTCCAAGGGTAAAGGCTTCCAGGGTAACATTAAGCGTTGGAACCAACACCGTGGACCAATGGCCCACGGGTCACGTTACCACCGGCGTCCAGGTTCAATGGGGGTTATCATCAACCGGGTATTTAAGGGTAAGATGCTCCCAGGACGGATGGGTGGTAAGCAGGTTACGATCCAACACCTTGAAATCGTTAAGGCTGATACAGAAAACGGCGTACTGTTAATTAAGGGTAACGTTCCTGGCGCAAATAAGTCATACGTTATCGTTAAGAGTACGGTTAAATAAACCAAGGAAGGGAGGATCAATCAATGCCTAAAGTTGCATTATTTAAACAGGATGGTAGCAAGAATGGTGAAGTTGAATTAAACGACAGCATTTTTGGTATCGAACCAAACGACAACGTAATCTTTGACGCGGTAATCATGCAGCAGGCTTCCCGCCGGCAGGGAACACACGCGGTTAAGAACCGGCGTGCCGTTTCAGGTGGGGGTAAGAAGCCGTGGCGGCAAAAGGGTACCGGTCGTGCCCGGCAAGGTTCCATCCGTGCTCCACAGTGGGTTGGTGGTGGAACGGTTTTCGGCCCACAACCACGGTCATACAGCTACAAATTACCACGGAAGGTGCGGCGCTTAGCAATCAAGTCAGTGCTGTCACAGAAGGTCGTTGACAACAGTCTTGTTGTTGTTGACGCGCTTCAGTTCGACGCACCAAAGACGAAGGAATTTGCACAGGTGCTGGCTAACCTAGATGTGAAGACAAAGGTTTTAGTAGTTCTTGAAAATGATAATGAGAAAGCTGCTTTAGCTGCACGGAACCTTGCAAACGTTACGGTGATTCCGGCTAAAGGTCTGAACGTCTTAGACGTGGCTAAGAATGACAAGATGGTCATTACCAAAGAAGCTCTTTCTCAAGTAGAGGAGGTTCTTGCATAATGGATGTACGCGATGTAATTTTACGCCCGGTTGTTACGGAAGCCTCCATGGCTGAGATGGACAACAAGCGTTACCAGTTTGACGTTGATGTTCGCGCCACGAAGACCCAGGTGAAGAACGCTGTTGAAGAAGTGTTCAACGTTAAGGTCGCTAAGGTCAACATCATGAACATTAAGGGCAAAAAGAAGCGGATGGGCCGTTACGAAGGCTACACAAAGAAGCGTCGTAAGGCAATCGTTACTTTAACTGCCGATTCAGACGAAATTAAGTTATTCGCCGAAGAATAATTCTAGAGTAGGAGGGAAACAAAGTGGGAATCAAAAAATACAAACCAACCACTAACGGTCGTCGTAACATGACCAGTTCCGACTTTGCTGAAATCACAAAGACGAAGCCAGAAAAGTCACTGCTTGTATCACAAAGCAAGACTGCTGGCCGGAACTCATACGGTCACATTACCGTGCGGCACCGGGGCGGTGGCCACAAGCGCCAGTACCGTCTGGTTGACTTTAAGCGGACTAAGGATAACGTTCCTGCAACGGTTAAGGCAATCGAATATGATCCAAACCGGTCAGCCAACATTGCTTTGATTGTTTACGAGGACGGAACAAAGTCATACATCCTGGCGCCAAAGGGCTTAAAAGTGGGCATGAAGGTTGAATCAGGTGCGGATGCCGATATTAAAGTTGGAAACACGTTACCGTTAACTAACATCCCAGTCGGAACCGTTATTCACAACATTGAGTTAAAGCCAGGTAAGGGGGGCCAGTTAGTTCGGTCAGCCGGCGCTTCAGCTCAGTTGCTTGGTAAGGAAGGCAAATATGCCATTGTACGGTTAACATCTGGTGAAACCCGGATGATTCTCTTAACGTGTCGGGCAACGATCGGAACGGTCGGTAACGAAGAACACTCGCTGATTAATATTGGTAAGGCCGGCCGGAACCGTTGGGCAGGAAAGCGGCCAACGGTTCGTGGTTCTGTTATGAACCCGAACGACCACCCGCATGGTGGTGGTGAAGGGAAAGCCCCAATTGGACGTCCAAGTCCGTTATCACCATGGGGTAAGAAGACAATTGGTAAGAAGACCCGTTCAACGAAGGCGCGGTCGAACAAGTTTATTATTCGTGGCCGGAAGCGGCGTTAATTAACGGCTAGCGGTCAAGCGAAAGGAGGAAAAACATGAGTCGGAGTTTAAAAAAGGGCCCATTTGCTGATGCGCACTTATTAAAGAAGATTGAGGCGCAGGCGGATCAGGAAAAGAAGTCTGTTATTAAGACTTGGTCACGGCGGTCAACGATTTTCCCAAGTTTCATTGGTTATACGATTGCCGTTTATGATGGTCGGAAGCACGTTCCGGTTTACATTCAAGAAGACATGGTTGGTCATAAGCTCGGTGAGTTTGTTCCAACACGGACGTTCCACGGGCACAGTGGTGACGACAAGGCAACGGGCGTTAAGTAATCGAGGGAGGATTAGGACATGGCTGAAGAAATTACATCAGCAAAGGCAACTGCTCGGATGGTTCGAATTCCGGCACGGAAGGCGCGTCTGGTCCTCGATTTGATTCGCGGCAAGAGCGTTGCTGAAGCACTTGGAATTTTAAAGTTCACACCAACAGCTGGTGCTGAAATCGTTGAAAAGGTTTTGAATTCCGCAATTGCAAATGCGGAAAACAACTTTGATCTGGATGCTGAGGATTTATACGTTAGTGAGACGTTTGCTAACGAAGGGCCGACACTCAAGCGGTTCCGTCCTCGTGCTAAGGGTTCCGCTTCACCAATTAACAAGCGGACAAGCCACATCACAGTTGTTGTATCTGTTAAATAAGGAGGGATAAGCGTGGGTCAAAAAGTAAATCCAACGGGATTACGTGTCGGCATCATTCGTGACTGGGATGCGAAGTGGTACGCTGAGAAAGATTACGCTGCCAACTTACACGAAGATTTACGTATCCGGAAGTTCATTCTGAATAAGTTAGCCAACGCTTCAATCTCACAGATTGAGATTGAACGGGCTGCTAAGCGCGTTAACATTTCAATCCACACCGCTAAGCCAGGAATGGTCATTGGTAAGGGCGGTTCCGAAGTTGAAAAGCTCCGGAAAGAATTAAACAACCTAACCGGCAAGCGCGTTCATATCAATATTGTTGAAATCAAGAAGCCTGACTTAGACGCTAAGTTGGTTGGCGAAGATATTGCTCAACAGCTTGAGAACCGGATTGCTTTCCGGCGGGCAATGAAGCAAGCTATTCAACGGACAATGCGGGCTGGTGCTAAGGGAATCAAGGTTCAGGTTGCTGGGCGGCTAAACGGGGCAGATATGTCTCGGATCGAACACTTCTCAGATGGAACGGTTCCACTGCACACATTGCGGGCTGACATTGACTACGCCTGGGTTGAAGCACACACGACATACGGTAAGTTAGGTGTTAAGGTTTGGATTTACCGTGGTGAAATCCTACCTGCTAAGAAATCAGATCGTAAGTAAGGAGGGGAATAATCAATGTTAGTACCAAAGCGGACAAAGCATCGGCGTGAGTTCCGTGGTCACATGCGTGGCGAAGCCAAGGGTGGCAAAACCGTTACGTTTGGTGACTTCGGGTTAAAAGCGCTCGATTCACATTGGATTACCAACCGGCAGATTGAAGCTGCCCGTGTTGCCATGACGCGTTACATGAAGCGTGGTGGGAAGGTTTGGATTAAGATTTTCCCTCACAAGTCATACACGGCTAAGGCTATTGGTGTCCGGATGGGTTCCGGGAAAGGAACGCCAGAAGGATGGGTTGCACCGGTTAAGCGCGGTAAGGTAATGTTTGAAGTTGGCGGGGTTCCTGAAGAGGTCGCCCGTGAAGCATTACGGTTAGCATCGCACAAGCTCCCGGTTAAGACGAAGATCGTAGCACGTGAGGAAGTAGGTGGCGAATCTAATGAAGGCTAAGGAAATTAAAGAATTAACCACTGACGAAATGCTTGAAAAGGAAAAGCAGTACAAAGAAGAGCTCTTCAACCTTCGTTTCCAGCTGGCAACGGGTCAGTTAGAGAACACCGCCCGGCTTAAGGAAGTTCGGAAGACGATTGCTCGAATTAAGACGGCACTCCGTCAACAAGAATTAAACAACTAAGAATACGAAAAGGAGGTTAACCACGCATGAGCGAAGAACGTAACCAGCGTAAGGTATACAAGGGCCGCGTTGTTTCAGACAAGATGGATAAGACGATTACCGTTGTTGTTGAGACGTACAAGAACCACAAGACGTACGGTAAGCGGGTTAAGTACTCAAAGAAGTTCATGGCCCACGATGAAAACAACGAAGCTAAGATTGGCGACATTGTCACCATCATGGAAACACGGCCGCTCTCAGCTAAGAAGCGGTTCCGCTTAGTTGAAATTAACGAAAAGGCTGTTATTATCTAGCAGTTTAATTACTTTGATTCGTATTCTGACCTAATAGCGAAAGGAGGACACATACTGTGATCCAACAAGAAAGTCGTTTGAAAGTCGCTGATAACTCTGGGGCGCGCGAACTCTTAGTAATTAAGATCCTTGGTGGTTCCCGCGTTAAGACCGCTAACATCGGCGATATTATTGTTGCTACTGTTAAGCAAGCAACACCAGGTGGCGTTGTCAAAAAGGGTGACGTTGTCAAGGCAGTTGTTGTTCGGACGAAATCTGGTGCGCACCGGGCAGATGGCTCATACATTAAGTTTGATGAGAACGCTGCTGTCATCATCGGTGATGATAAGTCACCTAAGGGCACGCGGATCTTCGGGCCAGTTGCCCGTGAACTCCGTGACGGGGACTTCATGAAGATCGTCTCCTTAGCACCGGAAGTATTGTAATATGACCGACTGGCAAGGAGGTGCGAATAAGAATGTTCGTTAAGAAGAATGATAAGGTTAAGGTTATTGCTGGAAAGGACAGGGGCACGGAAGGTGTTGTTGAACAGGTAATTCCAGCTGCTAACCGGGTGGTTGTTAAAGGTGTCAACATCGTTAAGAAGCACCAGAAGCCAAGTAATGCCAACCCAAACGGTGGGATCATTGAAGTCGAGGCTCCCATTGATGCATCAAACGTAATGCTCATCGACCCGAAGGACGGCAAGCCAACCCGTGTCGGGTACAAGGTTGTCGATGGCAAGAAGGTCCGGGTTTCAAAAAAATCCGGCGAGACGTTAGACTAGTTTGACAGGAAAGGAGGACATCGTCTTCATGGCAAATCGTTTAAAGGAAAAGTATGAAAAAGAGATCGTGCCGTCAATGATGGAAAAGTTCAACTACACTTCGATCATGCAGGCACCTAAGGTTGATAAGATCGTGATCAACATGGGGGTTGGTGATGCTGTAAGCAACGCCAAGAACCTGGACGAAGCGGTTGATGAATTAACCCTGATTGCTGGGCAGAAGCCAGTGATTACGCGTGCTAAGAAGTCCATTGCCGGATTCCGGCTGCGTGAAGGGATGCCGATTGGTTGCAAGGTAACTCTGCGTGGCCAGCGGATGTACGAATTCTTAGACAAGTTGGTTTCGGTTTCACTTCCGCGTGTGCGGGATTTCCATGGTGTTAGCAAGCGGGCCTTTGACGGCCGGGGAAACTACACCCTAGGGATTCGGGAACAGCTGATCTTCCCAGAAATTGATTTTGATAAGGTTAACAAGGTTCGTGGGATGGACATTGTTATTGTTACGACGGCCAACACCGACGAAGAATCAAAGGAACTGTTAACCCAGCTCGGAATGCCATTCGCTAAATAAGAGGAGGTTTAAACATTGGCTAAAAAGTCACAAATTGCTAAGAACAAGCGGCCAGCAAAGTTCTCGACGCAGGAATACACCCGTTGCCAACGTTGTGGCCGGCCACATTCTGTTTACCGGAAGTTTAAGTTATGCCGTGTTTGCCTGCGCGAACTTGCTCATAAGGGACAAATTCCTGGCATGAAGAAGGCTAGCTGGTAATTCAGCGACTACAAGGACGAAGGAGGCAAAAATAACATGGCTATGAGTGATCCAATTGCAGATTTCTTAACCCGGATTCGGAACGCTAACATGGCGCACCACGAATCAGTTGAAATTCCTGCATCAAAAATCAAGCATGCCATCGCTGATATCCTGAAGGATGAAGGATTTATCCGCGATGTTGAATACATTGATGATGACAAGCAGGGTATCATCCGTGTATTCCTGAAGTATGGTAAGAACAAGGAACGCGTTATTTCTGGTATTAAGCGAATTTCAAAGCCAGGACTACGGTCATACGTTAAGGCTGACGCTGTGCCGAAGGTGTTAAACGGGTTAGGGATTGCCATCCTGTCAACCTCAGAAGGGGTTATGACTGATAAGGAAGCCCGGGCAAAGAACATCGGTGGCGAAGTATTGGCCTACGTTTGGTAAGATCTAACAACGACAGGAGGTGGCATACTCGTGAGTCGGATTGGTTATAAAGTAGTTGAGTTACCGGAAGGCGTTGAAGTAAAGCGCGATGGTAATACGGTAACCGTAAAGGGACCAAAGGGTGAATTAACCCGGGAATTTCCTGAAAAGATTACGATGAAGATTGATGGTTCAACGGTGTCCTTCGACCGGCCATCAGATGATAATAAGATGAAGTCGCTGCACGGGACAACCCGGGCGAACTTCAACAACATGGTTGAAGGAGTTACTAAGGGCTTTAAGAAAGAGCTCGAATTACGCGGGGTTGGGTACCGTGCCCAGATGAAGGGAAAGACCCTTGTACTGAGCGTTGGGTACTCCCATCCAGTAAACTTCGAGGAAGAAGAGGGTATCAAGTTTGAATGCCCGTCTCAAACCCAGATTACCATTTCCGGAATCGATAAGGAAAAGGTTGGCGATTGCGCTGCCCGGATTCGTGAAACCCGGAAGCCGGAACCATATAAAGGAAAGGGAATTCGTTACGTTGGCGAGTACGTACGGCGTAAGGAAGGTAAGACTGGTAAGTAATAAATATGCAGCATAACCGCTGTAACTAAATTAAGAGGTGAAAATTGTGATTTCGAAACCAGACAAGAACAAGACGCGGCAACGGCGTCACGCCCGTGTTCGGGGGAAAATTTCTGGTACTGCTGAGTGCCCACGCTTAAATGTTTATCGTTCAAACAAAAACATCTACGCTCAAGTAATTGATGACGTAGCGGGTGTGACGCTGGTTAGTGCCTCTACATTAGATAGTGAAGTTAGCGCTGGCACCAAGACTGAGCAAGCAAGTGCGGTTGGTGCGCTGGTTGCTAAGCGTGCTGCAGACAAGGGTATCAAGGAAGTTGTATTTGACCGTGGTGGATACCTGTATCATGGACGCGTTCAGGCTTTAGCAGAAGCTGCACGTGAAAATGGCTTAGACTTTTAGGAAAAGGAGGAATACCGTTTATGACTTTTATCGATCCAGCACAATTAGATTTAGAAGATCGCGTTGTAGCAATCAACCGGATTACGAAGGTTGTTAAGGGTGGTCGGCGCTTACGGTTTGCTGCGCTGGTAATCGTTGGCGACCACAATGGTCACGTTGGTTTCGGGACCGGTAAGGCGCAGGAAGTTCCTGAAGCCATCCGGAAAGCCGTTGATGCTGCACGGAAGAACTTAATTGAAGTGCCAATCGTTGGAACAACGCTTCCTCACGAAATCATTGGTCAATACAGCGGAAGCCGGATTATGCTGAAGCCAGCAACGGCCGGTTCTGGAGTTGCTGCTGGTGGTGCCGTTCGTGCCGTTATGGAACTTGCTGGGGTTGACGATGTGACAAGTAAGTCGATTGGCTCAAACACGCCGGTCAATGTTGTCCGGGCAACCTTTGATGGATTGACCCGGATGAAGAGTGCTGAACACGTTGCTGAATTACGGGGCGTTTCAGTTCAGCACCTGGCTGAATAAGAAGGAGGACTGAATTATGGCTCAGATTAAAGTTACATTAAAGCACTCTGTCATTGGACGTCCTCAGTCTCAACGGAAAATCGTTAAGGGACTTGGGTTAGGCCGGATTAACAGTTCAGCCATCGTTCCGGATAACGCTGCAATGCGTGGGGCTATTCGGAAGATTAACCACTTAGTCGACGTCGAACTGGTTAAGTAATTACCATAATGATATAAGGAGGTGCCAACCCAATGAAATTAAATGAATTAAAGCCGAGTGAAGGTTCGCGGAAAGCACGGATGCGTGTTGGTCGTGGGACTTCAGCAGGTAAGGGGAAGACCGCTGGCCGTGGTCAAAAGGGGCAAAAGGCCCGTTACAAGATCCGGCTTGGTTTCGAAGGAGGGCAGATGCCACTCTTTCGGCGGATGCCAAAACGGGGCTTCAACAACATTAACCGGAAGGAATACGCGATTGTTAACTTATCAACGTTGAACGACCGCTTTGAAGACGGTGCTGAAGTTTCACCAGTTATTTTGGTTGAAAAGGGCATTGTTAAGAACGAAAAGGATGGAATTAAGATTCTTGGTAATGGCGAATTGAACAAGAAGCTGACCGTTAAGGCGCACAAGTTCTCCGCTTCAGCCAAGGAAGCTATTGAAGCCGCTGGTGGAAACGCTGAGGTGATTTAATGCTTAAAACAATGAAGAATGCCCTAAAGGTGAAGGAAATTCGTAAGAAGTTGCTCTTCACTCTGGGTATCTTGATTGTCTTTCGTCTAGGCACTTATATCACCGTCCCCGGGATTAACGCTAAGGCACTGGAAAGCGTCGCGTCGACGGGGTTAGTCAGTATTCTGAATACTTTCAGTGGCGGTGGGCTGACGAACTACTCCATCCTTGCGATGGGGGTCTCCCCGTACATTACCGCCCAAATCGTGGTGCAATTACTTCAGATGGATATTGTGCCGCGGTTTGTGGAGTGGAGTAAACAGGGGGAAGTCGGTCGGCGAAAATTAAATCAGGTAACGCGTTACCTGACGATTGTGCTTGCGTTTGTACAATCAATTGGAATTACCGCTGGGTTTAACGCACTGAGTGGGTTGCACTTAATTGAGCGGCCAAGCCTCTCAACGTACCTGATGATTGGAATTATCCTGACTGCCGGAACGATGTTTACGACGTGGTTGGGGGACATGATTACCGATCGAGGAATCGGGAATGGGGTGTCCATCATTATTATGGCCGGGATTCTTGCCCGGACCCCAAGTGCGATTCATGAAGTTGTCAAGGAATGGTTCGGTTCGGCCCCGGGTAATATCTGGGTGCCAGTGGCCGAGGTAGTCGCCTTAGTTATTGCAGTTTTGATTATCGTAGTCTTTGTGACCTACGTTGAGGAAGCCAAGTACCGGGTGCCGATTCAGTATACTCGGCGAATGGCGGGAACGAGTGATAACTCGTTTCTGCCGTTAAAGGTGAACGTGGCTGGAGTGATCCCCGTGATCTTTGCTAGTTCGTTTATCGCAACGCCCCAGACGATTCTAATGGCCTTTACGTCGAAATTCCAAGGAGCTACGTGGTTTAAGGTGGCAACGGATATCTTTAACATGCAGACGATTCCGGGAATGACGTTATACACCATTTTAATCATTGTCTTCACGTTCTTCTATGCGTTTGTTCAGGTAAATCCTGAAAAACTTGCGGAGAATCTGCAAAAGCAGGGAAGTTACATTCCGTCAGTTTGGCCGGGGAAGGAAACGCAAAAGTATGTTTCCCGGTTATTGATGCGGTTAAGTTCGGTCGGATCCCTCTTTTTAGGGTTTGTTTCGTTAATCCCATTAATCGCATCCGCAATCTTTGGGTTGAATCAATCCATTGGATTGGGAGGAACGAGTCTGTTAATCGTTGTTGGGGTTACACTTGACACGGTTCGGCAGATGGAAGGTATGATGATGAAGCGTAAGTATGTTGGCTTTATCCGGTAGAGAATTAATCATTAATTTTATGAGTTCTACATTAAATCCTGTTGATGTGGTTAAGTATTAAACCATGTCGGCGGGGTTTTTTGCATACTTTAGGAATAAATGTGTTATCTAAGTAGAACGTACGTGGCATTGTTAGCTTTTGACAACTTACATGTATACGCTTAATCGTTTCATATTACAGAATAGTGAAAACCGGTAGGGACCTATTGGTAATGAATATTAAAAATTACAGTGTTCGACTAAAGATGATTTTGCTATCATGGCTATGGACGTACCTCTGGTATTATTCTGCAAAAATATATTATTTGGAGATACCTGTATGAATAAAAAAATGGGGAAAACAACTGACGGATTAATGCGTCATATTAGAGATAAACATGGAGTAAAAATTAGTGGTAGTAGGCATAAGGCGGATCTTATTAACATGGGATACTATCATTCGTATAAGGCATATCGTTTTACGAGTCCTGGGTATAATGAGTTGATGATTGATGATTTTGATGAAATAAAAAGGATCTATGCCCTTGATAATTTTTTAAAATCCTTGTTTTATCCTCAGCTAATGAAGGTAGAGACTGCTCTTAATAACCATTTTATTGCCTGCGTAGTTTCGCATAATGATCCATCAATTTATTCCATAATCGATAGCCGCCTTACTTACGCTGATGATTTGAAGCGTGTTTACGAGAATTCAAGAAGGCAAAGTGATCGAAAGACTTGGGAAAAGCAAAATAAAAGATTTCTCAAATTAAAGAGCAGTGTAGATAGAAAAATCGCTGCCGAATATAATTACAACGATATTATTCGCCATTATATTCATGAGAATGAACCTATACCGATATGGGCGTACTTTGAAGTAACAACACTAGGTGACCTAGGTACCTTTATAGAGAATCTCAGTGTGTCTGATAAACGAAGATTGTGTGAAAATATTGGCTTTGATTTACATGGGGGATATGATCCTCTTCTCTTGGTAAAGAGTATTTATTTATTAAAAGATTTACGTAATGCGGTGGCCCATAATAAACCAGTTTTTGATTGTCGTTTTTTAACAGGGGGAATTCCTCGAAGTTTATGTACTTACTTCTCTGATAAATTTAGTGTTGATGGATATAACTTCACTTTTGAATCAATAACTGATTACGTTGCTCTTGTATATCATTTCATGAGTATTCTTCAGTTTACTAAGACAGAGTGTAATTCTTTGATAAGAGATTATCGTAAATATGTTTTTAGTTTACGAAATAGTGAGTTCAAAGAAAGCATATTTAATGAGATTTTTAGAGATAATGATATCGAAAAAATAGATCTTATTCATTGACAGCGAATTCTGTTTGATATATCATTGCGCATGGAGAGTAATTGCGGCGTATTTCTGCAGGTATCTGTGGAATGCGTCTTTTTTTAGGCCTTACATTAAATTTTGTTGATGTGATTAAATATTAAGGCTCTTTGTCAAATCCTGTTGATGGAAAGAATACGTCGCCTATTTTTAGGCGGCGTTTTTTGTACACTACATTAAATCCTGGCGGCATGGTTAAACATTAAAGTGTGTCAGTGACGTTTTGGTACTTTGAACGGCAAAAAAGCATGATATACATAATGTAAAAGGTTAGTTGTGATAAATGTTATTAACGGTTATTTTCAGTTTGCTCTTAATATATTGGGGATAATATTTTTATTGATTGTTAAGTAGAACTATGCTGTGTTTAGAACGTAATTACTACTTTAATGATGCATTAAAAGAAAGGACACTGTGCATAAAATTAAATGGCTTTAGCGGGTGGTTTGTAATTATAGTTAATTTATTCGCTGAATTGTGTTGCTTAGAAATGGGAAGGTACCGGAACATGCGGTTTATTTTCTTCATCAATGGAATTTGGCAAAGCGCTTTTAGAAATAGAGTAAAACATTATTTAAAGCTAATTAAGAAACAGATAATCAGCTAAAGATAGCTTATCATTTAACATTTTCATCATACTTTCTTATTACGATTGCAAAGGATTTTTTAATAGGAGCGTGTTGAAAATGAAACGATTTAGGAAAATAGGAGCGTTGTTTGCTGCAGTTATCCTTTGTTTGGCGACGTTTGTCACCACCTGGGGAGGAGCTAAGGCTAGTTCTGTTAGCGTTGGTGGATTAGGGGCCGCGAATGCCACTGTGTATGATGCAAGCGGAAAAGACGTAACGGGTCAGACTACTCTTAGTCGTTACCAGGCATATACCGTTAAGTATCATGGCAGCATTGCGGATTCCGCGCAGATTAATGATGGTGATACGACGACGTTTACTTTGCCGGATAATGTCCAGGTTGCAAATGCACAGAACTGTAATATTTATGACCAAAATGGTAATGTGGCAGGGACAGCCACAATTGCTGCGGGGGCGAAGACCGGGACAATTACGTTTAATAATGATCTTCATGGAAAATTAAACCGTTCAATTACGTTGAGTGTGGGAGTAGTTGGAACCACTACGGAGACGACGAATAATTCAAATGCACCGTCTCCTAGTACTGTAGCGAATGGTAGTGATACCAACCCAGCAACATTAGCTGCAGCAATTAACAAGGTTGGTTGGTTTGACAAGGATGATAGCAGCATCATTCATTGGGATGTTGTTGCTAACTTGCATAACGCTGATTTAAAGGATCCGGTAATTACCGACAATATGGGGCCCGGAATGGAATTAGTACCAGGTTCGGTGAAGGTTCAAGAGGGGTACTATGATAACGGAACCTTTACCGGGGCTATTTCTGCGCCAAATGCGAAGGTTACGACAAATGGATCGCAAATTACTATCAACGTGCCAAGCACGAACCTCGCTATTCATGTTTCGTATGAGGCAAAAATTACCAGTAAAAGTGAGACCAATTATAAAAATAATGCTACTATTTCGGCCGCAAACTTGAGCCAGACCGGAACGGATTCAGCGATGCTTCCAGGAGAGCTACGGGGGAATGTCGTCTTTGATGAAGGAGAGCTAACCGTACAAAAAGTAGATGCGACTACCAAGAAACCGCTAGCTGGTGCTAAGTTTGCCTTGTTTACGAAGGATCATCAGATCATTGATGAAGAAACGACTGGAGCGGATGGATTAGCCCACTTTACTAAGCTTGATTCCGGAGATTACTTGGTAAAGGAAGTTACGGCGCCATCTGGATACACGATTAATAATAAGTTGTACCCGGTCAACATTTCGGATACGACTAAGAGTGGTACGGTAACCGTAACGGATACTCCGGATAATTCAGCGCAGTCTTCGAGCTCAAGTTCCGCTAAGGCAGAAAAAGCTTCTAGTTCAAGTGTGAGCGGGCACTTTAGTAATAAGAAAGTAAGTAGCTCAGCACAGACCTTTGCTCCGGTAAAGTCGGCCCATAGTTCAGCTTCAAGCGTGGCTAGTTCAGCAAATGCCAAAGCTCATACTGGCCGTGTTATAGCCAAACAACCGGCAAAACAGAGCAGTAAACAGGCTTCGTGGTTGAAACAATTACCGGACACTGGTGACATGATTGCGGGTGGTTTAGTAGTTATTGGTGTTATTGTGCTGGCAGGAGCTGGGTTTCTTCTTTTACGGAAACGTCACTAAGAAATAAAGTAACAGTTTAAAGGCTTTATAAAAACTTTTATACAGGCAAGGGCGTCCTTGATTATGTCGTTTTTGTAGTGGAAATCTCGGAAATACTGAGCAGGGACTCACGCTAGAGTTTTTGAAGTTAGATAAAGCAGAAAAATAAAAAGAAGCCAGGCTTGACCACTTAATTGTGCTTAAACCTGGCTTGAGTGTTTGGTGATCCTTGGCGGATATTAATCCACTAAATTATAAATCGGGTGTTTGTTAACAGGAGCACTTAATTTCAAAACATAATTTCTACCTGTAATTGGAATTGACATTGTTAAATGGAATTATGCTGGGAGTGAAACTAAATTGAAATCAACGGAGGATGTTCTTGTTTCTATCTGGATGGCAAAATCTGCTCGGCATATTGAATTTTTGGGAAAACATATATTTTGAAAAATGATTAACATTAGACTCAGCCGTTTGACAAATAAAGAGGTCTGTTCCAAAGAACTCAAGTTGTGAGACATATTCGAAGTAGTGATGATTAATTTACTTGTTGAATGATGGCATTTGAAGAAGTGGAATTGCAATAAAGAATCGTCGCTTAAAATAGGTATCTTTGTTATTAACAGAATTTATAAAGACTATAAAAGATTTAAAAAAAATCGAAGATAGCTGAGAAAAATGAATGTGTATTAGAAGTATAGTACCATGTAACATGGTAATATAGTTAGTAAAATAACAGTACAGGGATTAATGATGTTTTTAGAAAAATAGTAATTGTATAACTAAGAGGAACATTAAAATGAGAAATAAAACCTACCTTGGAGATAAAATTCGGAGAGTTAAATTATATAAAAAAGGTAAGATGTGGGTTGCTGCTGCGATTACTTTTTTAACTGTTGGTGTTGGACGGTTAGTGCAAGTCAATGCTGATCAAGCGAATTCAGTAAGTGAATCTGATGAACAGGTTACAACTGTAAGTAAGTCCAGTTCATCTGAATCTGATGAGCAGGCTACAACCGTAAGCAAATCCAGTTCATCTGAATCTGTGGAGAATGGTAATAGTCAGGTAAGTTCTAATTCTACAAGTGTAGAAACGGGGAAACAAACAACAGAAGGTGTGCGGTCAACTGTGCGTCCCGTATCAGAGAATGTTACTTCCGTTTCTGCAAATAGTTCGTCTGTTACGACGACACAATCGTCTCAGGATTCACAGGAAGCATCTACGCCAGTTGAACATCAGGCGAACAATGAGAATACAAAGGAAGCTCAAAGTAATGTAGCATCTTCAATGTTGCCAGTGGCGAAGGCTATGCCGTTAACATTGGCATCGACTTCGTCTACGGATGATCCGTATGACGATCCTTATTACGGTACGTGGACTTTTTTCTTCTCAGATGATAAGGGAAATACACTGTACTATCCTGTTGGTTGTACTAATAAAACGTCTGACCAGGCGGAAACGTTTGTTACGCCGTACGTTAAAATGATTGAGGCAAGAGGATATACGTATGTGGGCGACCAGGGGTTTACCTATAATGCTGGATCGGGATATGCGTATAACTATAATACCTTAATTTTCAAGAAAAACCCTCTAGTTCAAGGGGGCGCAGTTACCGTTAAGTATGTGGATGCGTCAACCGGAGAAGTGTTACAGACTGGGACTGCAACGTATACGGATGATAGCGGTAATACCAGTAGTACGCCGTATGTTGGTTATACTTACACGACTAAACCCGTAACAATTACTGGGTATACGTTAAGTAAGACCCCAAGTAATGCAACGGGGAAAGTAACAAGCAGTGCGCAAACGGTAACGTATGAGTATACACCTAACCAAGAAACGGCTAAGATTCAAATTATCGATGAAACAGATGGTGGAAAGGTTTTAACAACTATTAATGTTAACGGGACGTACGGAAAAACGTCGTCCTACGATATTAATAGTTACTTGAATAGTAACTACCCTAATTATGATGTCGCATCGAATAATTGGCCGGGTTCAATTACGTGGGACAGTACAAATGATGGAACTGTTCCAGAATATCAGGTTAAACTGACGCATAAAACCCAGACTGGGACACAAACTAAGGTTGTCACGCAAACGATTAAATACCAGTATGCAGATGGGACGCAAGCTGAGCCGACAAAGACCACCACAATTACTTTTACGCGACCGGAAACGACGGATCTAGTTACAGGAAACGTGACGTATGGTTTGTGGACAAATGAAACCGGAACTGACGAGTTTCCTGCGGTTCAATCGCCACAGATTCCGGGATATACGGCTAGTTACAGTGAATCTTCACCGGTGACGGGAGTTACTGCTGATAGTCCTGATAATACCCAAACAATTGTTTATGTTGCCAATAAAGAAGAAATGACGATTGTTTATTACGATATGGACGAACACAAAATCTTACAGGAGAAGATTTTGCAGGGGGATTATAATACTTCACCTGACTATGACTATCAGAGTGTTTTGAAGTCATTTGAGGATGCCGGGTATAACGTTGCGAAGAATACAATTCCAGCAAGTGGACTGAAATTCGATAATACGGGTGATCAGCACTATGAGATAGACTTAACGCATACAACAACTAAACTACCCGCCGACTCAGAAGGGTTGACAAAGGTAATTACCCATACAATTCATTACGTTGATTCATCCGGAAAAACGGTTGCGCCAGATGTAGTGCAGTCGATCACGTACACGCGGGGAGCTACAAAGGATAACGTTACGGGAGCAATTACCTATACCGATTGGACTACGACGACGGATCCAGCGGAATTTCCGTCAGTTACATCCCCAACCGTTGCGGGGTACACGCCTAGTCAAACTGATAGTGGGGTTGTTCCGGTAGACAGTAATTCATCTGATTCAAACGAAACCATTGTTTATAGCAAAAACGGTGGGACACAGACTCCTACTGGGGATACTTCGACGGTTACTGAAACTATTAACTATATAAATAGTAGTGGAGTTGTGTTACATGCCCCAACGACGGAAACGATCACCTTTGAGAAGGGAACTGATGGGACGTATACGGCAGTTGGTAGTGATGATTTTCCGGCAATTACGGTTCCAACGATTGAGGGATATACGCCCAATGTAACGACGATTCCGGCAGTTGATGGGGTTAAGGCAACTGATGCCAATATTGAAAAGACGGTGGTTTATAGTCCGGTTCAATCGTCAATTACTATTACTTATTATGATGAAACTAGTAAGAAGACGTTACGGACGGATACGTTGAGCGGCAATTACAACGCAAGTCCGGATTATGATGCGACCACGTTAATTGATGGATTCGAGAAAAATGGTTATGCAGAGGTAAGCAGTAACGTTCCATCAAGTTTAATTTATACGAATAGTCCGCAATCGTATACGGTGGTGCTGAAGCACACATATACGACAAGTACGCAGACGGCTACCGTCACGCAAACGATTAACTACAACTATGCGAATGGGCAACAGGCAGCACCGTCAGTTAATAAACAGTTAAGCTTCTCACGGACGCAAACGAAGGATAACGTAACCGGGGATATCCAAAACAGTACTTGGACACCATCGGCGGGTGAGTTTCCTGCCGTAACGTCACCTACCATTACGGGTTACACCCCTTCAAAGGCGCAGAGTGAGGTAATCTCTAATGTGGACGGGTCAACAACAAACAATGTCCAAAATATTGTTTATACTGCTAACCAGGAAAAGATTACCGTTAATTATATTGATCAAACGACGGGTAAAACAATTACTACGGATACGTTGACAGGGGCGTACGATACGACATCCTCTTATACCACTGCTAGTGAAATTGCTAAGTTGGAAAGTCAAGGATATGTCCTGGTACAGGATAACTATCCTTCTTCGGGTGCAAAGTTCGATGAGGATGGCGTAGTAAAATCGTATGATGTTGTCTTAAAAGAAAATGTAACTACGTCCACGGAGTCAAAAACAATTAATCAGGTTATTCATTACGTTGATCAAAATGGGAAAACAATTGCACCTGATAAGGATAGTTCAGTAACCTTTACACGCACAGTTTCGACGAATAAGGTTACTGGAGTACAGACAGATGGGGCATGGACTCCAACAACGGAAGAATTTCCAGCTGTGACATCACCAACAATTACAGGTTATACGGTAATTCCTGGGGAAGAAACGAGTCAGGCTGTAAGTGTTGACCCAACGACGGGGGATAATACGCAAACGATTACGTATACGGCCAACCAGGAACGTGCACAGGTGGAGTATATTGATGGTACTGATAATAGCGTTATGTCATCGGTTACTCTTAGCGGAGCGTATGGGACTACTGATAGCTACAACCCTGCTGCAACAATTCAACAGTACATTGATAAGGGGTATAAATTATCAAGTGATGAATTTCCGGCGAGTGGCGTTGTGTACAATTACGACGGTACGGTTCCTGTTTATAAGATTGTTTTTGAACATAATACACGGACTGACAGTGTGGGGAATAACCCTGACAATGTATCAGCAGACGAATTAACACATACGGTGCATCAGACGATCCATTACGTCTACAGTGATGGGAGTCAGGCGGCATCGGATGCAACGAATTCTTTGACATTTAATCGCAGTGTAACGGTTGACCAAGTGACACATGAGGTGATTGCTGAAGGAGATTGGACGCCGTCAACGCAGACGTTTCCGGCCGTGACATCACCGACGATCACGGGGTACACGCCGAGTGCCACGCAAAGTAGCGCAGTGGACGTGACGGAAAGCAGTGCGGATGACACGCAGACGATCACGTACACGGCCAACAAAGAGCATGCAGCTGCTAATACGGATCACTCGCATAGTGATACAAACGGGACAACCGCTCACACAACAACGGGTAGTTCTGAAAAGCATAATGCGTCAAATAATACTGTTAGTCATCTTCATAAGACTTCGGCTTCAACTGAGAAGACTTTAGGCCAAGAACAAGTTAAACAAAAGAACGCTAATAATAGCAGTTCAACTGTGACAAAGGCTGCTTTAAATAATATCCAAGGTCAGTCAAGCAGTGATCATGGTCAGACGGAAAATCATTCGGGCGTAGGAAAGTTACCGGATACAGGAAATGCTGCTAACCATGGCGGTATATTAGGAGCCTTGTTAATCGTATTTGCTAATCTATTAGCCTTCTTGGGATGGGGGGATCGAAAGAAGAAAAAGGAATAAGATAGTACAAGAATGAGCGCTGGCAATAAATTTTGCCGGCGTTTATTTTTATGCAATAGTCAAAAAGAAACCAAATAGTAGACTTAAATTTAAAGGCTAATTGCAGTACACTGAAGAAGTGATTTTTTGAAAGAAGGGATAACATGGGTTTAGATTTAATGTTAATGGGCTTGCCCGGCGCTGGCAAAGGCACCCAGGCTGAACGGATTGTTGATGAATATAAAATTCCCCATATTTCAACGGGAGATATTTTTCGCGCTGCCATAAAAAATGGAACGGAAATGGGCAAGGAAGCTAAGAAGTACATCGATAAGGGCGAACTTGTGCCGGATGAAGTTACTAACGGTATCGTAAAGGAGCGGTTGGCTGAAGACGATGTGAACGATGGGTACATGTTGGACGGTTTTCCACGGAACATGGTCCAAGCTAAGGCTCTCGATCAGTTTGGGGCGGAGTTAGGTAAGCCGTTAAACTGCGTGATTAACATTGACGTTGACCCGCAATCTTTAATGGAGCGGTTGACTGGCCGGTTTGTTTGCCGTGACTGTGGTGCAACGTACCATAAGGTCTTTAACCCGACTAAGGTAGCGGGAACGTGTGACCGGTGTGGCGGACATAACTTCTTCCAGCGGGATGATGATAAGCCGGAAACGGTCAAGAACCGGTTGGACGTTAACATGAAGATGAACACGCCGCTGCTAGACTTTTACAAGCAGAAGGGAATTCTTTACAACGTGGACGGGAATCAGGAGATTGATGCCGTTTTTGCGGCCATCAAGCAAGTTTTAGCTACTATCAAGTAGTTGTAGAGTAAGTTACCGTAATTAACGGTGAATTGCCTGAATTATTATGGCGTGAATGCTTGTCGAAAGCTGTCTCGTGTGCTATGATAATTCAGGTTTACTTTTTCAATGGGCTTAGTTTGCACTTTTTTGCACCGGCCCGCAGAAAATGGTGGGACTCTCCCGGATGGGAAACTACTCACGTGTTGACGACGGGTAAAGTTTCACAACCAATTTAAGGAGGTACTTTTACGTGGCGAAAGATGATGTGATTGAGATTCAAGGGACAATCAAAGAAACGTTGCCTAATGCGATGTTTAAAGTTGAACTTGAGAACGGGCACGAGATTCTTGCCCACGTTTCCGGGAAGATTCGGATGCATTACATTCGGATTTTGCCGGGTGACCGGGTAACGGTTGAGATGTCCCCTTACGATTTGACTAAGGGTCGCATTACCTATCGCTTTAAATAGATTGTCCTTCGAAAAAATTTTTTAGGAGGTATGATTCATGAAAGTAAGACCATCAGTTAAACCAATGTGCGAACACTGCAAAGTAATCAAGCGCAAGGGTCGCGTTATGGTTATTTGCGATAACCCGAAGCACAAGCAACGTCAAGGATCATAAGATAAGGAGGTGTAATTGTAATGGCTCGTATTGCAGGGATTGACTTACCAAGTGACAAGCGGATTGTCATTGGGTTGACCTACATTTATGGAATCGGTAACTCACGCGCTAAGAAGATCTTAGCAGACGCTGGCGTTTCAGAAGACGTTCGCGTTCGTGACCTGACAGCCGAACAGGAAGACAAGATCCGGGTGGAAGTTAACAAGTATGACGTCGAAGGGGACCTTCGGCGGGAAGTTTCCATGAACATTAAGCGTCTTTCTGAAATTGGCTCTTACCGAGGCCTTCGTCACCGGCGGCACTTACCAGTTCGTGGTCAAAACACCAAGAACAACGCCCGCACGCGGAAAGGCCCAGCGGTTTCAATTGCAGGGAAGAAGAAATAATAAATTAAAATAAAAGGAGGTTAGATCGTTCATGGCAGTTAAGAAGTCACGGAAGCGCCGGGCAAAGAAGCACATTGAGTCCGGTGTGGCACACATTCACTCAACCTTTAACAACACCCTCGTGATGATTACGGATGTTCACGGGAACGCCGTTGCATGGTCATCAGCCGGTGCACTTGGCTTTAAGGGTAGCCGGAAGTCGACGCCGTTTGCTGCACAGATGGCTGCGGAAGCCGCTGCAAAGAGTGCAATGGATCACGGAATGAAGACCGTTGAAGTATCCGTTAAGGGACCTGGTTCAGGGCGTGAAGCTGCTATTCGGGCACTTCAGGCCGCAGGGCTTGAGGTTACATCCATCAAGGACGTAACGCCGGTTCCGCATAACGGATGCCGTCCGCCAAAGCGTCGTCGTGTTTAATAGCGACATTACCGTTGGGGCGGGTTCGCAACGGTTTTGTTGGCTGACACGATGCGTTTTGAAAGGGGTATGCATTACTAATGATCGAATTTGAAAAACCAAAAATTCATAAGATTGAAGAGACGAAGGACTATGGCCGGTTTATCGTTGAACCGCTTGAACGGGGCTACGGTACGACGCTCGGGAATTCGTTACGCCGGATTCTGCTTTCTTCGTTACCGGGTGCAGCGATCACTGACGTTCAGATTGATGGTGTTCTGCACGAATTTTCAACCGTTGACGGAGTGTTAGAGGATGTCACCAAGATAATCCTGAACCTCAAGAAGGTTGCCTTAAAAATCAACGGTGAAGACAAGCAGGACCTTGAAATTGACGTGACCGGGCCGCTTGAAGTAACGGCTGGTGACATCCAGGGGTCAAGTGATGTTGAAATTTTGAACCCCGATCAGTATATTTGTACGGTTGCTGATGGTGCCACATTCCACGCCCGGCTGTCTGCCAACACGGGGCGGGGATATGTTTCGGCTGATGAAAACAAGGCCAAGGCAGATGATATGCCAATTGGTGTTTTACCGATTGACTCACTTTATACCCCAATCGAGCGCGTCAATTATCAGGTTGAAAAGACGCGTGTTGGTCAAAAGGATGACTATGACAAATTAACCCTTGACGTGTGGACAAATGGTTCACTAACGCCAAGTGAGGCAATTAGCTTATCCGCTAAGATTTTAACGGAACACCTGACCCTGTTCGTCGACCTGACTGATGAAGCAAAGAATGCTGAAATCATGGTTGAAAAGGAAGAGACGGCCAAGGAGAAGATGCTGGAAATGACCATCGAAGAGCTTGATCTTTCCGTGCGGTCATACAACTGCTTAAAGCGGGCCGGCATCAACACGGTGCAGGAACTGACTGATAAGTCAGAAGCTGACATGATGAAGGTGCGGAACCTCGGACGAAAGTCCCTCGATGAGGTTGAAGGTAAGTTAGCTGAACTTGGGTTAAGTCTTCGTCAAGACGACTAATAACAACATAAAGGAGGGACTATTGATGGCTTATCGTAAATTAGGACGGACCAGCGAACACCGGAAAGCAATGCTTCGGAACTTGACAACCGATTTGATCGTAAACGGCAAGATTGTGACGACGGTTCAGAAGGCCAAGGAAGTTCGGAAAATGGCTGAAAAGATGATTACCCTTGGTAAGAAGGGCGATTTATCTGCTCGCAGGAAAGCCGCTGGTTACATCATGGATGTTGTTGTTGATAACGACAATGACGAAGATGCAAGCATTAAGACGGCACTCCAGATGCTATTTGATGATGTTGCTCCCCGTTACGCTGAACGGAACGGCGGGTATACGCGGATTTTGAAGATGGACCGGCGGCGCGGTGATGCTGCTCAGATGGCAATCATCGAACTGGTTTAATTAAATCTGCTAGTTAAATACGTAAAGGGTCACTTTTACGATGATGGAAGGATGTTATGATGATGGCGAATGCCAAGTCTAGTCCTAAGTAGTCCGTGAGGATGAAAATTCACCGTAAAAAGTGATTTTTTATTTTATGGCGGATTCCAAGGAAATCATGGTACTGGTTCCGTGTTCTCTGATATAATGTGGGGGAATTACACGGTCAGGAGGAATTAATATGCCGGTCATTGATGTTCAGGACATAACAGTCCAGTACCGCGATGAGGATCATCCTGCACTGCAGCACGTTTCACTGCAGGTTGAGCAGGGAGAGTGGGTTGCCTTAATTGGCCATAACGGTAGTGGGAAGAGCACCCTTGCCCGGACACTTGACGGCCTGGTTCCCCTGATGGCAGGGACCATTCACGTTGCGGGGATTCCGGTTGATGAAGAGCATATTTGGGCGGTTCGGCGGCGGATCGGAATGGTTTTTCAAAATCCAGATAATCAGTTTGTCGGAGCGGATGTTGCGGGGGACGTGGCGTTTAGCCTCGAGAATCAGGAAATTCCCCGTGAAGAGATGCACCGGCGCGTAGCTGCTGCACTGAAAGTAGTGGGAATGACAGAGTATGCTACCCATGCTCCTAGCCGCCTTTCGGGAGGGCAAAAGCAGCGGGTCGCGATTGCTGGGGTGTTAGCGTTGCGCCCGGAGATTGTCATTTTTGATGAGGCGACTAGTATGCTTGATCCGGCTGGCCGGGATGATATCGTAACACTCATGCGCACCCTTCACGAACAAGGGCTAACGATTATTACCATCACGCATGATATTGATGAGGCCGGGTTGGCTGACCGGGTGATTATGTTGGATAATGGTCAGGTAGTAACTGCTGCTTCGCCGGCAACCGTTTTTGCACAAGAAGATGCGTTAGTTGCTCGGGGATTAGACGTACCGTATTCTGCTCGTTTAAAGCGGGCACTTGCTGCCCGGGGAATCCGGGTGCCTAAGGAATACCTCACAAACGAAGGGATGGTGAACTGGTTATCGCAATTGAAGTCAACCATTTAAGTTACACCTACCAGGCGGGCACACCCATGGCAACCCCGGCTTTGCAGGATGTTTCCCTTCGGATTGAAGATGAAAGTTATACGGCAATCATCGGGCATACGGGGAGCGGAAAATCAACGCTCCTCCAGCATTTCAACGGGTTACTTAAGCCGACAGCTGGTCAAGTGACGGTGAACGGGGTTACGATTACCCCCGCAACGAAGAATAAGGAATTGAGTGATCTCCGCCAGCAGGTAGGGTTTGTATTTCAGTTTCCGGAGGCGCAATTATTTGAGGAAACGGTGCTCAAGGATATCGCCTTTGCACCGCGTAATTTTGGCAAGAGCGCAACCGAAGCGGAGCAAATTGCTCGTAAGGTGGCAGCCATGGTAGGGTTGAGTGAAGCAACGCTTACCCAGTCACCGTTTGACCTTTCTGGCGGCCAAATGCGACGAGCGGCCATTGCTGGAATCTTAGCAATGGAGCCTCATACACTGATTTTGGATGAACCTACGGCAGGATTGGATCCGCAGGGGCGGCGGAGCATGATGAAGCTGTTCGACCGGTTACACCGGGAGCACCACCTCACAATTATTCTGGTGACTCACCAGATGGATGACGTGGCGGATTATGCTGATCACGTGGTTGTAATGGAACACGGTCAGGTGCTGCTGACGGGAACGCCGCGGCAGGTATTTGCGGATGCAAAATGGCTCCGTGCGCATCACCTACGGTTGCCGCAAACGGCAGCAATGGCGGAAAAGCTGGTAGCGCGAGGCTTTACGTTTGCTCCGTTACCGTTGACCGAACACGAACTTGCTGACCAGCTTGTTCCACAGCTTCAAGAGGAGGCTCACCATGACTAAGCTATTATTAGGCCGGTACGTCTCTGGCAATTCAATACTTCATCGGATGGATGCTCGGGCTAAACTAGCCCTTAGTTTTGCGTTTATTGCCATTATTTTCTTGGCAAATAATTGGGCAACGTACCTGGTATTAAGTGCGTTTACGTTGGGGTGCGTCGTGCTTTCGCGGGTGTCTGTCCGTTTCTTTATCGCTGGGGTGAAACCCCTTGTTTGGTTGATCCTTTTAACGGTGACGCTTCAGGTTTTCTTTGCTCGGGGAGGGACCGTTTACTGGCACTGGGGGGTTCTCTTTCTGACGGCGGGGGGGATTACCAACGGGATTTTCGTGTTTTGCCGGTTTATGCTAATTATTTGTATGTCAACTCTGTTGACTCTTACTACACCGCCACTAGCAATTGCGGATGCCATGGAGTCGCTGATGACTCCCCTGAAACTTATGCGGGTACCGGTTGCAGAAATCGCGTTAATGTTATCAATCGCGTTGCGGTTTGTGCCAACGTTGATGGATGAAACCCAAAAAATCATGAATGCGCAGCGGGCGCGCGGGGTTAGCTTTAGTACCGGAAAGGTTCGTGATCGGATTAAGGCCATAATTCCGCTCTTAGTACCACTTTTTGTTAGCTCGTTTGAACGGGCGGAGGACCTCGCCACTGCAATGGAGGCACGGGGTTACCGGGACGGCGCACACCGGACAAAGTACCGCATCCAGCAGTGGCACCTGATGGATACCGTTGCGGTAGTGGCATTTGTACTGCTAACGGGCGCGCTCGTATGGCTCCGTGCTTAGGATGAATTTAATGCAGAAGGGATGATGGCGGATGCCGCGGTACAAGGTAACGCTAGCCTATGATGGAACTAATTTTGCGGGCTACCAGGTACAACCCTATAAGCGAACGGTACAAGGGGTTCTAGAGCGGGCCCTTAATAAGATGAGTAAACGGGATGATTTCATCCATGTGGTGGGGTCAGGCCGGACCGATGCGGGGGTGCACGCTCTCGGCCAGGTAATCCACTTTGATTTTCCCCACGATATTCCGGCACGGGGGATGCTCCGCGGGCTAAACAGCATGCTGCCTTTGGACTGTGAGGTGGTGGCCTGCGAAGTAGTGCCCCCAAGCTTTCACGCCCGCTATACGGCCCACGCGAAGACGTACGTTTACCGGGTCAGTCGCGGAGAGTTTGTTAATCCGTTTAAGCGAAATTACACCGGGCACTATAAGTTTAAGGTGGATCTTGCTAAAATCAGGGCGGCCCTCCCGGACGTGGAAGGAACCCACGATTACTCGAGTTTTGTGGCCGCGGGAAGTCAAGCAACCAACCATGTTCGGACGGTGTATAAGGCAACCGTTCGGGAGGACCAGGCAAACGACGAGGTTATCTTCTCGTTTACCGGGAATGGTTTTTTGTATAACCAGGTGCGGATTATGGTTGCTGCACTGCTCGAAATTGGTGCGGGGCGGCGGCCGGTGCATGATTTCCGGCGGCTTTATAAAGTTAAGGACCGTAACGAATGCCGTGAAACAGCCCCAGCAAGCGGGTTATACTTAAAGGCCGTTTATTATGATCAGTCTGGACTTGAATTAACCCGAAAAAGCGGGGAAGGTAATTGACGCGTGCGGGGCAAAAGAGTATCATATTAGCTGGTATTGTTTGCCCCACAGTAAGCCCCGTTAACCTTATTGTTTGTCAAACATACAGAAATTGGAGGATATAATCGTGCGTACAACATATATTGCAAAGCCAGGCGAAGTTGAGCGGAAATGGTATGTCGTTGACGCCACTGATGTTCCTTTGGGACGATTATCAGCGGTTGTTGCATCTGTTCTGCGTGGTAAGAACAAGCCAACGTTTACCCCGCACGTTGATACTGGTGATTTTGTCATTGTTATCAACGCTGAGAAGGTTGCGCTGACCGGAAAAAAGGCTAAGAATAAGGTCTACTACCACCACTCCAACCATCCGGGTGGATTAAAGGAACGGACAGCCGGTGATTACCGTGAAAAGGATCCCGAGAAGCTCATTGCCCTTTCAGTTAAGGGAATGCTGCCGAAGGGTACTCTTGGTCGCCAGCAGCTGAAGAAGCTCCATGTATACCGTGGTGCTGACCATAAGCATGCTGCACAGCAGCCAGAAGTATTAGATATTACGAACTTAATCTAGATCTAGGAGGAAATCGAATTGGCTCAAGTACAATACTACGGTACAGGTCGCCGGAAGAACTCAGTTGCCCGGGTCCGGTTAGTTCCGGGGACTGGTAAGATCACGATGAACGGCAAGCCTGCAGAAGAATACATTCCATTTGCAAACTTACGTGAAGTCATGGTTCAGCCGTTTGACGTTACGGAAACAAAGGACTCATACGATGTGCTCGTCAACGTTAACGGTGGTGGCTTCTCAGGACAAGCTGGTGCTACGCGGCACGGAATTGCCCGCGCACTCCTTGAAGTTGACCCGGATTTCCGGGGCGCATTAAAGCGTGCGGGTCTCTTAACGCGGGACCCACGGATGAAGGAACGGAAGAAGCCAGGTCTCAAGAAGGCCCGGAAAGCTTCACAGTTCTCCAAGCGTTAATCGGTTATCGGTTAATGATAATGAAAAAGAACCCAGGTTTTTCTGGGTTCTTTTTTGTTTGTGAAAATAACACTCATCTAATAAAACGGTTATACTTTTGATATAATAGTGATGAAACATTTATTTCAGTTATTTTTTTAGGGGGCGATATTATGAATTGGGTAAAGCAATTATTAGCGCCACCACCCGCGCAACCGCTTCGTGATAATGCGGAGGTACAACGGCGCTACCCGCGGTACCGTGTACGCGTTTTTATTGGTATTTTTGTTGGGTACATGGGGTATTACTTTGTGCGGAATACCACGGCGGTTCTTTCCGGAATCTTGCAGATGTCAGCCACCCAAATTGGAATTATTTCGTGTGCGTCGTACGTGGCGTATGGGATTTCCAAGTTTGTGTCTGGCCATATTGCTGACAGTTCAAACGCCAAGATTTTTTTGCCGTTAGGACTAATTTTATCGGGAATTGTTAACATCCTGATTGGGGTGATCCCAGGAATTATTTCCACCGTTTGGATTTTTACCGTGATGTACCTGATTAACGGCTGGTTGCAGGGCATGGGGTACGGACCATGTTCGCGGTCGCTGGTGTATTGGTTTGATGACGAGGAACGGACGTTATGGGGGTCAATTTGGAACCTTGCCCATAACTTTGGGGGAGCCCTCGCCCCGGCTTTGGCTGGATTAGGATTAGCGGTTGCGGGAAATAACGCCATGGCTCGAGCGCATGCGGCGTACTGGCTTCCCGGAATTGTGGTTATTATTATCGCGGTGTTCGTGTACTTTATTCAGGAGGACACCCCAGAATCGGTAGGGATGCCGTCCGTGGAACAGTACCACCACTTGCCAGCCAAGAAGCAACCGGCAGCGGTACCACCGATGAAAGTGGTTATCCGCGAGTACATTTTACCGAACACGAAACTGCTGTGGACGTGCATGTACGGGGCATTTGTCTATGTTCTTCGGTACGGGATTGTTGTGTGGGCCCCGCGTTTTTTGGCAGCCCCGCAGAGTGTTGGCGGGAAGGCCGTGAACGCTGCCGCTGGGATGGGCGGTTTCTCGTTCTTTGAAATCGGGGGCGTGCTGGGAATGCTGTGCGCTATGGTAATTTGCCGGAAAGTCTTTAATAACTCGATGCCGTTAACTAACGTTGCTTTTCTGGGATTAACCATGATTCTGGTTGTACTTTACTGGTTTATCCCGGCAGGGAATCGCTACCTGCTTGCCGATTATGCGGTCTTAATTGGCCTTGGATTTGGTATTTACGGACCGGTAATGACGATTGGTTTGTACGCCATGGGAATTGTGCCGAAGATTGCGGCCGGAGCGGCGGCCGGCTTATCAGGTACTTTTAGTTACGTGTTAGGGGCGGTTGTCGCTACCCTAGTAATCGGAATAATTGCCGATCATATGGGGTGGCTTGCTGTCTTTGGGTTGTTCATCATTGCGGCCATCGGGGCAATTATTTGTACGTTATTATCCCGGAATAAGAAGCTGGAAGGGTTTCATCAGTCCCAGGAAAATGAAATTTAGCATCTAATTTGATTGAAAAAACGTGGTGGAAGTAACAACTTCCACCACGTTTTTTTATGTGGTTTAACGGGCTGGTTAAATTACTTTTGAGTGGTTTCTTTGGTAAGCCGGCCGTCTTCTAAGTGATAGATTTCATCGGCAAAGTCACGGAGCCGCAGGTCGTGGGTTACAACAACAACGGCCTTGTGGTAGTCCCGGGCGAGCGTGGCAAGGAGTTGGCCTACCTTAACCACCCGCGGGCTATCCAGGGCAGCGGTAGGTTCGTCGGCGAGGATGATTGCGGGATCGGGATACAGGGCTCGGGCGATGGCAACCCGTTGCTGTTGACCACCGGAAAGTTCTGCCGGGTACTTGTGTTGTAATTGGGCAATGCCTAAATCCGTTAGTAGCTGGGTAAGTTGGGAGGGATTGAGATTACCGGTACGTTTAACGCGATCCACCAGGGCAAACTGTTCGGTTACTGTTAGATAGGGAACCAGGTTGTATGCTTGAAGGATAAAACCAATCTGGGTGAGCCGCAGTTGGTCGCGCTGCTTTTTGCCCATTGTTGTTAGGGCGTTACCGGCCACGGTAACGGTTCCGCTTGTGGGGGTTTGTAAGCCCCCTGCAATGGTGAGGAGTGTGCTTTTTCCCGAACCGGACGGGCCAAGAATAAGGACCATTTTTCCCGCTGAAGCCGTGAAGTTGATGTCTGAAAGGACGTGGACGCGGGCAGCATCGTGGCCAAAGAATTTGTTAACGTTTGTAAGTTGAATTGCTGGCATGAAATTAACCTCCAATCACTGTTATGGGATCAACTTTAAGGATGGTGCGGATCGGAATTAGGGTTCCGAGGAGCGCCATTCCAATGAGGCCAACGCTTACCCCGCCGAGAAGTGGTAGGTTAACGGCCAACGGAACAGCGGCAGGAACGACTAGGAACGTCCCGGCCGTTAGTATGGCGCCAAGGGCTAACCCGATGACCGTCAGGAGAACCGCTTGGATGAGAACGGCGTTCACTAAAACGCGCGCGGGGATTCCCTGGGCCCGCAGGACGGCGTATTGGGAAAGCTTTTGCATGGTAATGATGTACAAGAAGACTGCAATGACGATCAGTGAAATTACCATCAAAAAGCCAATCATAAATTCAAAGGTCATGTTTTGAGCAGTGTATCCGGGCAGTTGTTGGATAAACTTAGCGACCGGAACCGTCGTGAGATTGCCTACCGTGCTTTTAAAGCTTGCCTGTTTTGATACTATGGCACTTGCTTTAAATCCAGCGGGAATGTTTTTGAGCTGCGGCCAACTTGCCAACCGGCCATAAATAACCGGGGCAATACTAAGCTTGGCGTTTTTGGTAAACCCAACGACGGTAAAGCGCTGGGCCACCGTGTTTAACCGGACGTGATCACCGAGCTGATAGCCGGCGTTTTTTAGTGAAGTGTCCAGGATGATTTCATGGTTTGTTTTGGGCATGCGGCCTGCCACTAGTTGTAAGTGCTGTGCGATGTATTGGTGGGGCGCCAAGCCGATGAACTGGGCAGATTGCTTGGTTCGGTGAGTTCCCTTTAAAACAACCGGCGCTTGTCCTACGTACGCCTCGTTCGCCCCTAAGTGAAGTTTACCGGCGTCTTTAGTGGTAATCAACGACTGGGCCAGGTTGGTATTCGCGTCCTTGGTAAGGACAATTTGGCGGGTGTGCCACGAGTTAATGGCAGCCGTGTTTTGGTTGGAAAGTCCCTGGGCGAGGCTGGTTAAGATGAAGATTAAAAAGCTTACCAGGGTTACCAGGGCGACGATGAGCCCGTACCGGAGCTTTTCGTGGGTGATTTCTTTAAGTGCGAGAAACATGATGGTCCTCCTTTAGGTGATTAATTGCGGTAGCATAGCGATGAAGTAAGTCCTGCTGGTTAGCGGGCGTAACCAGAACGGCCCGAACCGTTTCGTGGGCAAGGACGGTAGCCGCCCATTCAACCGGGGCGAGGTTGGTTAAAGCGGGATGGGCATTGATGACCCCTTCGTTGACCGTGAAGTACAGGCGTAAAAACGCGGCATAGGGGGAGGCGAGAATAGCCGTTACGAACTGGGCAAGCTCGCTTGGACTGGTTATTGCGTGTTTAATGGGGGCATGAACGGTGGTCATAGCCGCCTGAAACACGGTGTGGTAGGCGTCTTTAAGGTCGGTAAAATACTTATAAAATGCACCCCGCGAAATTTGGGCATCCTTGATAATTCGGGCGACCTGTGCCTCAGCAAGGCTATAACGAGAAAATTCGGTGCGCGCCGCTTCGAGAATCCGTTCTTGTTTGGCAGCGGGCAAATGGGCAAACGTTGGTGTTGCCATAAAAACACTCCTTTCAGTGACACGGTGTCACCGGATGATGCTTGTAGCTTATCACATAAAGTGACACCGTGTCAACATTAATGCGTTGGCGAAGGAATGATGAACCAGGCAGTGATTAGCTTGCGTTTGGCTTAGGATTAATGGTTGGCGGGGTTCATCAGCAAAAAGAAACCGGACTATCTTGAAGGCGGACCGTTGCTTTTATGAAATTACAGCGGTTTAATGATGGTAAACAGATAACTGTTTAGTTTATTAGTGAGGTGAGGGCGATGTTATACGGAAAAGAAGACCGGGAAACCGGCGACCTTGAGCCGATTTTTGGCTCAATTGGTGAGGGGCATGATCTCCCTAAGTATCGGTTAGCAAGAAAACCAATTGAGCCGCGGGTGGCTTACCAGTTGGTTCATGATGAGTTACTAGACGAGGGAAACGCCCGGTTAAACTTAGCAACGTTTTGCCAAACATACATGGAACCAGAAGCAGTTAAGTTAATGACTGAAACGCTTGAAAAGAATGCCATTGATAAGTCTGAGTATCCTCGTACCACGGAGATTGAAAACCGCTGTGTTAATATGATTGCTGCTTTGTGGCATGCTGATGAGGAGCACGAAAGGTTCATGGGGACCTCCACGGTAGGCTCATCAGAAGCCTGCATGTTGGGGGGCATGGCGTTGAAGTTCGCGTGGCGTAAGCGGGCTGAAGAAAAGGGTCTCGATTTAACCGCGAAAAAGCCCAACCTGGTTATTTCAGCCGGGTATCAAGTATGCTGGGAGAAATTTTGCAAGTATTGGGATGTGGAACTCCGCGCGGTTCCGCTTGATGAAGGGCACTTGCGATTGGATATTGATCACGTAATGGATTATGTTGATGAGTACACAATTGGGATTGTAGGAATTATGGGAATTACCTATACCGGCCAGTATGATGATATTAAACGGTTAGATGAAAAGGTGGCGGAGTATAATAAGCATTCCGAATACCCAGTCTACATTCACGTAGATGGAGCGTCGGGGGGATTGTTTGCGCCGTTTACAGAACCAGAATTAGAATGGGATTTTCGGTTAAAGAACGTTGTGTCAATTAACGCTTCAGGTCATAAGTACGGTTTAGTTTATCCGGGAGTTGGCTGGGTTGTTTGGCGCGACCAACGCTTCTTGCCAAGGGATTTGATCTTTAACGTGAGTTATTTGGGCGGTGAGTTGCCAACGATGGCAATTAACTTCTCTCATAGCGCTGCTCAAATTATTGGCCAGTATTACAACTTTATCCGGTTTGGTTTTGAAGGGTACCGTGATATCCACCGGCGAACGAATAACGTGGCGACATACTTGGCCCGTGCACTGAAGAAGACCGGTTTCTTTGAAATATTAAATGATGGTAGTCACCTCCCAATTGTGTGTTATAAGGAAAATCCGGCGAAGCAGCATGAGTGGACGCTGTATGATTTGGCGGATCGGCTGCTAATGAAGGGGTGGCAAGTCCCGGCTTATCCGCTCCCAGAAGACCTACAACAAACCGTTATCCAACGGCTAGTTGTGCGGGCGGACTTTGGGATGAATATGGCACACGCTTTTGTGCAGGACCTTCATGCTGCTTTGAATGAACTGGAACATAGCCACCTGGTCTTTCATGAAAAGGAAACGCCTAAGACGTATGGATTTACCCATTAATCAACAAGCGGTAATTAACCCTGGTTTATTGCGAAAAACGGGGGAATTGCCGCTTTTGCTGTTATGTTGGAACGGAAGGATTTTAAGGTTAGCCGTTAATGGACTTGGCAGAAAATGGTAGGATAATGGTACTAATTACTGGAGGAGGAAAACGATGAGCCAGGTTGAAATTAGCAATGCAGAATGGGAGGTTATGCGTCTGTTATGGTCGTTAGGCGAAGCTTCCAGTAAGCAGTTAGCGGATTTATTAGTCAGAAAGCAGGGGTGGAAGGCGGCAACCGTTAAAACCTTGTTAGGCCGACTGGTGAATAAGGAATACGTTGTGGCAAGGAAAAGTGGTCGGCGGTACCTGTACCGGGCAGTGGTAGGAGAGCAGGCAACAATTGATGCTCAGTTGAAGATGAGCTTCGATAAGATTTGCCAACGGCATGCTGGCCGGGCACTAATCCATGTAATTCAGAACATCCCCCTAACGACGGCGGACATTGAGCGCCTCATCGGGTTGTTAACCAAGCGGCGAAAGACCGCTCCGGATACATTATCGTGTAATTGCCTCTTCCCGCCGCAGGAGTGTCAGCAGGAGAAACCAAAAGCGATAAAATAGTTTTGTAGATAGAACTAAAATGTAATATACTAAGAAATAATTAAGAGGTTATTGGAGGTTATTGATAATGGCAACGTTTGAAAAGCTAATGTTGGATTTAAGTCAGCAGCTCCATCTGCATCAGGTGATTAGCGGCAACGACGACAGTGAAATGGAGCGTTTGGGAGCATTTGATATTTGTTACCTGGAAGCGATTAATCAACTGGGAAAGCCAACGATTGGAACGGTTTCTCACCTGTTGGATCAGTCAACACCCAACACTAACTACCATGTTAAAAAGTTGGTTAGTTTAGGGTTAATTGACCGGGTGATGGATAAAAAAGACCGGCGAGTTGCGCACCTGTTTGTCACGGATAAGTACCGTTCAATGATGCGGGCTGGTGGTGATGACTTCTGGAAGAGGTTACAAGAAGACCTGGGGGGAAAGGTTTCCGCTGATGACATCGCAACCTTCCAGCGGGTATTAAAGGAGACGGTGACGTTGTTACGGCGATCCGGGCTTGATAAAAGAATTGAGGAAAATAAGAAGCGGAAAGATTAATTTGTGCTTCTAGCTAAGCGGTGGTCCGAATAATTGAGGGTCACCGTTTTTTTAGAGAATGAATTCAAAAAAATAAATGTATAGTTTCACAAATTCAGGAAAGGAGCACGGTGATTTAAGCTTAAACACGGCGATAAATATCAATTAGAACACCTATATTAAGCCAATGTAAGGGTTGACATAAAACCGGTCATTCTGTATTATTTTTGATGTAGGATAGGTAACAATTAACTCACTTTAAGGAGGAAGTACAATGACTGAATACCGCATTGAAGAGGACACACTAGGTCCAGTTAAAATTCCCGCCGAGGCATTGTGGGGGCCACAGACCGAGCGGAGTCGGAACAATTTCCCAACGGGCGAGTTGATGCCGATTGTGATTATTCGGGCAATGTTAAACATCAAGAAGGCCGCTGCTGAATCCAACCTGGAATTAAAGAATATTGACCAGGCAAAGGGTGAACTCATTATTCAAGCGGTCGACAGTCTGCTTGCCCTTAGTGATGATGAACTGCGGGCGGATTTTCCGTTGCACGTTTACCAGACGGGTTCGGGAACACAAACAAATATGAATGTTAACGAAGTTGTGGCTAACAAGGCGATGCAACTGGATCCGTCCATCGAGATTCTGCCCAACGATGACGTTAACCGGGGGCAAAGTTCAAACGATACCTTCCCGACGGCAATGAACGTGGCAGCAGTTGAGGCGGTTGCTCAGCTTGAGAAGGCCGCTCAGCACCTAATTGACGAGTTAGCCAAAAAGCAAAAGCAGTACTGGAAGACCGTTAAGATTGGGCGGACCCACCTGCAGGATGCCACGCCGTTGACGTTTGGTCAGGAAGTAAGCGGTTGGGTTAGCATGGTTCAGCATGACCTGGACTATTTAAAGGAATTGGATGATACCTTACTTGAATTGGCGATTGGGGGAACCGCCGTTGGAACGGGCTTAAATGCTGTGCCGGGTTTTGCCGACATGATTGCTGCTAAGTTTAAGGAGTACTACGGCTTTGACTTTACTGCTAAGAGCAATAAGTTCTACGGGTTAGCGGCTCACTCTGGAATTAACGTGGTCCACGGGGCCATTAAATCGCTGGCAGCCGATCTGATGAAGATTGCTAACGACGTGCGGTTCTTAGCTTCTGGTCCGCGGGCGGCGTACAACGAATTAAATATTCCGGCTAACGAACCAGGATCTTCCATTATGCCGGGGAAGGTGAACCCAACGCAGGCGGAAGCCATTACCATGGCGGCTACCCGCGTAATGGGGAACGACGTGACGATTGACGTGGCTTGCTCCCAGGGGAACTTTGAGATGAACGTTTACAAGCCAGTGATGATTGCGGCTTTCTTGGAATCCGCGGACCTGTTACGGGGCACGATGATGGGCTTTGCCGACAAGATGATTGCCGGAATGACGGTTAACGAGGAGCGGATGAAAGAGCTCGTTGATAACTCCCTGATGACCGTTACGGCCTTGTCGCCGCATATCGGCTATCACGACAGTGCAAAGATTGCGCAGCAGGCCGATAAGGAAGGAACAACCCTGCGGGAAGCAGCGCTGAAGTCCGGAAAGCTAACGGCTGAACAGTTTGACGAGTGGGTTGACCCATTGAAAATGACAAACATTGATCAGGATGACTAACGGAGGTAAGTGAAATGGCGAAGTTTTGGTACCAACCATGGGGCGCAAACATGCTGAAGAATCAGTATGACGTGGTAATTGTCGGGTCTGGAGCGACCGGGCTGGTGGCCGCAATTCAGGCTAAGGAACTTGGCTTGAAACCGGCAGTTTTTGAGAAGATGGAGAAGCTGGGGGGGAATTCCAACCGAGCATCTTCAGGGATGAATGCGGCGGAAACAAACGTGCAACTGCGGCATGGAATTGTCGACAGCATTGATGACTTTTACACCGAGACGTACCAGGGCGGTGGGAAGCTTAATGATCAGGATTTGTTGCGCTACTTCACGTCCCATGCTGCCCTTGCGGTTGATTGGCTCTTTGACCATGGGATTAAGCTTGAGGACGTGACGATTACCGGGGGGATGAGCCGGAAACGGGCCCACCGGCCTGCCAGCACGGCGCCAATTGGAGCGTTTCTTATCAAGCACCTGCTACAGGTGGTTCAAGAAGATAACGTTCCGGTCTTTAATAACACAAAAGTCACGCAGCTGTTACACGATGATGCTAATCGGGTCACCGGCGTAAAGCTGACCGATGAAAACGGGCAGGAACGAACCGTGAAGGCACCGGCGGTTCTTCTTGCTACTGGTGGGTTTGGGGCCGCTAAGGATCTCATCAAGAAGTACCGGCCGGATCTGGTAAACTACAAAACAACCAACCAAGAAGGGGCCACTGGTGATGGCTTGAAATTGGCGGAAGAGGTTGACGGCCAGCTCGTTGACATGAACTTTATTCAGATTCACCCAACCGTCCAGCAGGATAACCCACATGTATATCTGATTGGAGAAGCTGTGCGGGGGGAAGGCGCCATTCTGGTTAACGGCCAGGGGGAGCGGTTTATTAATGAATTGGATACGCGGAAGGTGGTTTCTGCGGCAATTACGGCCCTGCCAGAAAAGAGTGCTTACCTGATTTTTAATCAAGATGTTCGTGACCACGCTAAGGCCATCGATTTTTATGACAGCGTTGGGTTAGTCGAGCATGGCGAAACGCTTGACGCCCTTGCCAAGAAGATTGGTGTTCCTGCGGACAAATTAACGGCCACGATTGACCGGTGGAACACGATGGTTGCTGATCAAAACGACGCAGACTTTGGGCGGACGACTGGTTTGAACCACCAGTTTACGGATGGACCGTTCTTCGCCATCCACATTGCGCCGGCCATTCATTACTCGATGGGGGGCTTGCACATCGACCCGCAAACCCGCGTGTACGACACGAACGGGCGGGTTATTTCAGGATTGTACGCTGCCGGGGAAGTTGCCGGGGGCTTGCACGGAAACAACCGGATCGGGGGAAACTCCATTGCTGATACTGTAATCTTTGGGCAGCAGGCCGGCAAGCAAATTACCCGGTTTGTCCGGGAACACCAGAATAAGTAGGCGCTAACCAGCAAAAAATTAGTAGTCATCAACGGGGATGACCGCACCGGGTTTCAGGGACCCTAGCGGTGATCCCCGTTTTGAGGTATAAATGTAGTACAATAAGGGCCAATGAGGAGGGAAAACTGATGAATACAAAGAAACGGTTGCGCAAAATGGTCGCGCTGACGCTGTTGGTGGCGATCATTGTTGTCCAAAACATTGTGCCGTTTTTAGGGTATATTCCAATTGGCCCCTTAAGTATTACGGTGATCCCCGTTACGGTTGCCGTGGCGGCGGTAATTTTTGGCCCCCGGGCTGGTGCTTTAATTGGGGGGATTTGGGGGGTAATCGACTGGCTCCGAGCGTTTTGCTGGCCGACAAGTCCGCTGGCAGCCTTGGTGATGGTTAATCCGGTTGTTTCCGTGCTCCCCCGGGTTTTGGTTGGCGTGGTTGCGGGAATGGTGTTTAAGCGGTTGGGCCGACAGCACCGGCAACTTGGTGCCGCCGTGGCGGCGGGGAGTGGCGCCCTTACTAATACTGTATTAGTACTGGGCTTCATCTACCTACTGTATCGGGGACATGCGCATGCATTATACGGGGTGGCCGTCCATGCGTTATTGCCGTATTTGTTGACGGTGGTGGCGACTAACGGAATTCCTGAGGTGGTTTTAGCAATGATGGTAGTTCCTCCAATTACGTGGGCGTTGGCTCAGCGGGGATTTGGCGACAGGAGTGATTAAATGCGCCGGTGGTGGCGAAAATTAAAGCGAATAATCCGGCGCCACCGGCGAGGTGTGAGCGTAATTGTGGTAATGTTCTTTATCATTTGTGGCTTAACAGATTGGGGCGTTCACCGCGCGCTACCACCCACTCCAGTGACGCCTGCCGCCCAGCAGCGGCAAACGTTTATTAAACAGGTGGCTCCTATTGCCCAGCGCGCCCAACGAGTTACCGGTGTCCCTGCTAGCATTACCCTGGCTCAGGCGGCGTTGGAGTCGGACTGGGGGCAAAGCGAACTTGCGCGTAAGTACAATAACTTATTCGGGGTCAAGGGAACCGGAACCAACTCGGCAATGATGCTGACCAAGGAATACGTTAACGGGCAGTGGATTACGGTGCGGGCTAGTTTTGTGGTGTATCCCACGTGGCAGGCAGCTGTGATGGCCCACGATGAGTTGCTTGCAGGTAATCAGCGGTATGCGGGAGTACTGCAAGCTTCCAATTACGTTGCGGCGGCCCGTGCCTTACAGAACGGGGGATATGCGAGTGATCCAGACTACGCGGCGAAGTTGATCCGGTTAATTAGGCAGTATCACCTTGACCAGTATGATTAATGATATGAACACTCTTTTGTAGTATGTTTGTGGTAAAATAACGTGAAACAAGCGCGTTTTGCGGATGAAAGGATCGTTGTTGGGATGGCGGATGATGTTTTATTTCCGGGCAGCACGGTCGGGATTATTGGTGATAGCCCGAACGGAATCATGTTAGCCCGGACAGCAAAGAAACTAGGCTTTAAGGTTGTTGTGTACTGCACGCAGGAGGGGAATCCCGCCCTTGCAGAAGCGGACGTTCCAATGGTCGGACGAATGGACGACCACCAACGCCTCCAGGACTTTGCCCAGCGGTGTGATGCGGTGACTTACGAATCAGAAGAAGTTCCGCTGGAAGCCGTTGAGGTAGTTAGCAAGTACACGCAGGTACCTCAGGGAACGGAATTACTGGAGATCGCCCAGGATCGGCTGCTTGAGCGGGCCTTTTACGATCAGTTAAACGTTAACATTGCGCCGTACGCAACGATTATCACGCTGGATGATGTCTACCAGGCGGTTACTTCGATTGGGTATCCGTGTGTGTTAAAACCCGTTCAAAAGCAGCCGGGGGATGACCGGTTTATGATAATTAAGCGGCAGACGGACATCGCAAAGTGTGCGGGCCTGTTGGAACAGGGCGGAACGTTTATCCTGGAAACCTGGGTACCGTTTGTGAAGGAACTCTCCGTTATCGTGACCCGGGACGGGAAAAAGGCTCAGAATTATTTTCCAATTATTGAGAATATTTACCATGACGGGCGGTTACACGAAACACTCGTGCCCGCGCAGATTAGCCATGACGTTGAAAGGGAAATTCAGCGGCTATCGATGCAAATTGTTCAGCAGTTTAAGGCGCGCGGAACGTTTGAAGTTAGTTACTTTATGACGGCGGAAGGAATGCTGTACGTCAAGCGGATTGTGCCGGCTTTATCCATGCCAGGGTATGTCTTTGACGCGGCGATAAACATCAGTATGTTTGCCCAGCACATCCGGGCGATTGCTAATATGCCGCTGGCGCGGACGGAGATTCTCGAACCAACAGCCATGGTAATTGTTGAGCAGGAGGACATGCCAGCATTGCGGACACAGTGGGTGCTAAAAAGCAATTGGCGGTATAACTTCTTTCGTTACCCGCAATCGCTGCAAGCCCACCGGCCTTTAGGTTACCTATTAGCAATGGCACCAACCATCAAGGAGGCCCGGGACCAGATTGATTCAACGGCAATTTGGGATACGGTGACGGAACCAGACGAATAATTGAGGGGGTGACAGAAGCCATCAAGGGATGATGGCGGCTGCCGCCCCGCTTTTTTTTGTTATAATGGAGATTAGCTAATTAAGGAGAAAGAAGTGGAACTTGTGGCAGTAAACGACCTGTTAGCGGGATTGAACCCGCAGCAACGCCAAGCGGTACAGACAACGGAAGGCCCGCTCCTAGTAATTGCCGGGGCGGGAAGCGGGAAGACCCGGGTACTAACTCACCGGGTAGCGTACCTGATTGCTGAAAAAAACGTTAATCCATGGAATATTTTAGCCATTACGTTTACCAATAAGGCCGCAACGGAAATGCGGACGCGGGTGAACCAAATTGTTGGGGACGGTGCTGCCGAGATTTGGGTGTCAACGTTTCATGCCCTGTGTATGCGTATTTTGCGGCGGAATGCTGGGGAAATTGGGTATGATCGTTCCTTTACGGTAGCGGGGACCAGCGAGCAACGCACCCTCATTAAGCACGTAATGAGTGATTTAAACATTGACCCTAAACGGTATGATCCGCGGGGGGTTCTTGGCGCCATTTCAAACGCTAAGAATGATATGTTAACGCCGGCGGACTACGCTGCTAAGGCGGTCGGCCCGTTTCAAGACGTGGTTGCAAAGGTTTACCGTGAATACCAAGAAGGGCTGCATGCTAATCAAGCGATGGACTTTGATGACCTGATTATGAAAACCATCCAGTTATTTAGACAGGCACCTGATACCCTGGCTTACTACCAGCGTAAGTTCCAGTACATTCACGTTGATGAATACCAGGATACCAACCAAGCCCAGTATGAGTTGGTTGCAATGTTAGCGAAGGCCAACCGCAACCTGTGCGTGGTGGGGGATGCCGACCAGAGTATTTATGGCTGGCGGGGGGCTAACATGCAAAACATTCTGGACTTTGAAGCCGATTACCCGGACGCCACGACCATTAAGCTGGAGCAAAATTACCGGTCAACGAAGACGATTCTTGCAGCTGCCAACGCGGTGATTAAGAATAATACCAACCGGAAGGAGAAGGCGCTGTGGACTGATAATGCTGCCGGAGACAAAATTAAGTACTACCGGGCGGATAATGCTAACGATGAAGCGTACTACGTGATTAAAAACATTAACCGCGAACGGCAGACTTCCAGACGCCATTACCGTGATTTTGCCGTGTTGTACCGGACTAACGCTCAGTCCCGAACGATGGAAGAAGCACTAATAAAAGCTAACGTACCGTATAAGATTGTCGGGGCGCATAAGTTTTACGAACGCAAGGAAATTGCGGATGTTTTGGCGTACCTGCGGTTAGCGACAAATCCGGATGATTCGCTTAGCTTCGAGCGGGTGGTCAACGAGCCCAAGCGGGGAATTGGGGCCGGAACACTCGATAAATTACAGGCCTTTGCGGAAACCAACCAGTTATCGTTGTTAGCGGCAGCAGAAAGCGCCTCGTTAATTGAGGGGGTTACACCGCGGATTGCTAACCGTTTGTTGGCCTTTGCCCGGATGATGCGGACGTTTAAGGGTGCGGAAAAGGATACTACCGTCACGGAATTAACAAAGCAAATCCTCGATGAGACGGGGTACATGGACGCGTTGCGGGCGAATAAGGAACTGAATGAAAGCCGGATTGAAAACGTAAATGAATTTCTGACCGTAACGCAGGACTTTGACCGCCAGTGGCAACCGGAGGATGAGGAAGCGGACCGGTTTGTGGAATTTTTGGCTGACTTGGCGCTGGTTTCGGCTCAGGATGAAATTGAGGATGCCGACGAGGTCACGCTGATGACGCTGCATGCGGCGAAGGGGTTGGAGTATCCGGTGGTTTTCATGGTTGGAATGGAAGAAGGGCTCTTTCCGCTATCCCGGGCGACCGAGGACCATGATGAGTTAGAAGAAGAACGTCGGCTAGCCTACGTGGGAATTACTCGGGCTCAGGAGGAGCTTTTCTTGACTAACGCCTTTTCCCGGACGTTATATGGGCGGCGGCAGGCTAACGTGCCGTCACGCTTTATTGAAGAGATTAACGATGAGTTATTACAACCGGCCAATAATACCCTTACTCAGCGAAGTCAGCAACTGGATGAAGCTCATTTGCCGTTTGGAAACCAATCGCACCCAACACCGTATAAGCAACCGGCATATAAGCAACCGGCCGGAACGGTGGAACGCCCTCAAGGAACGGGTGCAGACAAGCAGACCTGGAAGGTTGGCGACCTTGTTATGCATAAGAAATGGGGGCAGGGAGCCGTCGTGAAGGTTAACGGAAATGGTGAAGACCTTGAACTTGACATTGCGTTTAAGGAGCAGGGGATCAAGCGGTTGTTAGCCGCGTTTGCCCCGATTACCAAGCTTTAGGAGGAATTGAAATGACAGTTCCAGTAAAAATTCAACAACACGCCGCTCATCTCCGGGCGCAGTTGAACCAGTGGGGACGGGAATACTACGGGGCTGATCGGCCAAGCGTTTCGGATCACGTTTACGATGCGGCGTACCGGGAATTACAAGACATTGAAAAGCAGTATCCGGAATTAGTAGTGCCCACTTCACCAACGCAACGAGTGGGGGGCGCAGTACTTGACCAATTTACTAAAGTGACCCACACCATTCCGATGTTATCCTTGGGAGACGTGTTTTCAAAGGATGAATTAGCCACCTTCATTACGAACCTAAACGAGACGGTAGGCCGCAACCTGGCGTATAACTGTGAGTTAAAGATCGATGGGTTGGCCATTTCCGTAACGTATGAAAACGGGCATTTCGTAAAGGGATCAACCCGGGGAAACGGGATAATCGGTGAAGATATTACTGCCAACTTAAAGACAATTAAGGCCATTCCGATGGTGTTGACCGAGCCGGTCTCAATCGAGGTGCGTGGGGAGTGTTATATGCCCAAAGCGGCGTTTGTAGCCCTTAATAAAGAACGGGAAGCCGCCGGGGAACCGGTATTTGCGAACCCACGAAACGCCGCGGCGGGTTCGCTTCGTCAACTTGATTCACGGGTTACGGCTGCCCGGCAACTGAGCACGTTTATGTACTACCTAATGGAACCAGAGAAACTGGGAGTAACTACCCAAAGTGGGGCGCTTGCCAAGTTGCAAGCGCTGGGCTTTAAGGTTAACCCGGATTACCGGACCGTAACAACCCGGGCGGAATTTGATGAGTACATTGATGAGTACACCGCCAAACGGGCGGACCTGGCGTATGAAATTGATGGCATTGTTCTGAAGGCCAATCAGTTGGCGGTACACGCTCAGGTAGGGAATACGGTGAAGGTGCCTAAGTGGGCGATTGCCTACAAGTTTCCGCCGGATGAACAAGAAACCGTGGTGCGGGCAATCGAGTGGACGGTAGGGCGCACCGGGGTGGTCACCCCGACGGCCATAATGAAGCCCGTACAGCTTGCTGGGACCACCGTTTCCCGGGCGTCCTTGCATAATCCGGATTATCTTCAAGCTAAGGGCATCAGGGTGGGTGATACCGTTACGGTACACAAAGCTGGCGATATTATTCCCGAGGTAAACCGGGTTATAGTTGCCAAACGCTCAGCGGGTAGCCAACCCTACGTTATTCCAACCACTTGCCCTGAGTGTGGGGCACCGTTGGTTCACCTCGATGACGAAGTGGCGTTACGGTGCGTTAACCCGGCGTGCCCGGCACTTGTTAAGGAAAGCTTGACTCACTTTTGTTCCCGGAACGCAATGGATATTACGGGGGTCGGCCCCCGGATTATTAACCAGCTCTTTGCGCGCGGATTGGTTCACGATGTGGCAGATTTATACGCCTTGACATTCGATCAGCTGGTTCAATTGGATAAAATTAAGGACAAATCAGCAACAAACCTATTGACAGCAATTGATAAAAGCCGCAATAATTCTATTGAGCGTCTATTATTTGGTCTGGGAATTCGGCACGTGGGGGCAAAGGCGGCCCAGTTGATTGCGGCGCATTTTAAGACAATGACGGCCATTCAGAATGCCCAGGCAGATACGATTGCGGCCATCCCGACAATCGGGCAAACCATTGCGGATAGCGTGGTGAAGTACTTCGCCAATCCAACGGTGGTAACGTTGATTAGTAAGCTTGCTGCTGCGGGAGTCAATATGACGTACCATAAACCCCAGCAAACACCAGTAACGTCCGGTTTCTTTAGTGGAAAGCGGGTCGTGTTAACCGGCACACTTACGGCAATGAAACGGGCGGACGCTAAGAAGTGGCTTGAAGCTCACGGTGCAACCGTAACGGGCAGTGTTTCCGGGAAGACGGACCTGTTAATTGCAGGGACGGCTGCTGGAAGTAAGCTGGCCCGAGCCCAGCAATTGGGGGTTACTGTAATGGACGAAGGCGCGTTTTGCGCACAAATGGAGGAAGAACGGTGAAGAAGAGAGTAGTAGTCGTGGGAACGATTCTTGCGAGTGCGTTGTTGTTTGCCGCTTGCGGGCGGGACAGCAATTCGCGGGGTTCAAACGATAAAATTCAGGTCACTGGTCAAGCAAGTGATCACCAGTATCAGGGGGTCATTCAAAACGGGCGGTATAAGACTGCTAAGGCCCGGGGCGTTGACCTTAATCAGGATTCCGGAAACCAGCTAAATCTTAAGAGCTTTGAGGATGGAATGACGGAATTGTCACAGCAGCAGTTTTCGCCGAAGAGCTACGTTTTCCAGGAAGGCCAGTATTTGACTAAGAAGACCGTAACGAAGTGGCTAGAACGGGAATCTAAGGATAATCCAACCGGGTTGAACCCGCCGGATAACGGCCAGAAGGATGCCAACAAGCGGGCGCCGATGTATGTTCAGCAGATTGGTGAGCAGGACTATATGAAACAGGACGGCGATAAACTTACCCTGCGGGGGATGACGATTGGAATTGGCATGAACCAGAAGGACTACTACGAAAAGGAGCAGTACGGGCCAACGTTTACGACGGACATCCCAACGGCAACGATGGAAGAAAAGGGCCGGGAAGCGGCGCAGACCGTTCTTGCCCGCATACGGAAGTTGCCGGGGGTTGGGAACGATGTGCCAATTTTGATAGGAATGTACAAGCAAGCGCCTAACGATAGCCTAGTTGGCGGGGTGTTTTACGAGTACGCGGTTAGTTACCACGGGACGGATCTCGGTAACTGGAAGCAAACTGATTTCCAAAACGTAGTTTTCCCGGCAACTGCCGATCATTCGGTGCCTAACGCTAACGACGAGCAATCGTTTGAAAACTTTAAGAATAAGATCCAGAACTTCTTCCCAAACTTAGCGGGGGTTACCGCCCAGGCTCGGTATAAGGGAAAGCAGATTCAGGGAATGAAGGTTACCATTACAACCCAGTTTTACAGTGAAACGGAAATCACCCACTTTAGTCAGTACGTTGCGCAGGCGGCCAAGACGTACTTGCCGTCACAGATTCCGGTTGACATTACGGTTAACGGCGCCAACGGGCAAACGCAGAGCGTGATTACCCGGCCGGCTGATGGGGGAAAATTTACTGCACAGGTGTTGAATAGTTACTAAGATTACAAAACGGGGAGACGATAATATGGCAATTTCGGCAGAAGAAGTCCGGCGCATTGCAGCACTAGCAAAGATGGCCGTAACTGACGAGGAATTAGCAACATTTACCGCCCAGATGGATGATATTCTGGAAATGGTTGAACAGTTACAAGAAGTTGATACGACTGATGTTCCGATGACGTACAGCGTCACGGACGCCCGCAACGTAATGCGGCCGGATGAAGCGGTACCAGGAACGGACCGGACGGAACTCATGAAAAACGTACCGGAAAGCGAAGATGGCTACATTAAGGTGCCAGCAATTATTGATGAAAGCGAGGAAGGCTAGATGGACTACTTAAAAAACGACCTGACAGCCCTTCACGCGGGACTGGTTAACAAGCAGTTTAGCGTGGTTGAGCTGGTCAAAGAAACGTTTGCGACGATTAAGCAGCGCGAACCTCAGCTTGAGGCCTTCTTGGCCCTTAATGAGGAGGCGGCCTTAAAGCAGGCGGCGGCTTTAGATGAGCGGGGAATTGATCAGAACCAACTTCTTGCGGGGATTCCCGTAGGAATTAAGGACAATATCGTAACGAAGGGACTAACGACCACGGCCGCCAGCAAGATTCTGGAGAACTTCAACCCAATTTATGATGCGACGGTAATGGAAAAACTGGCGGAAGCCGGCATGATTAACGTTGGAAAGTTAAACCTGGACGAGTTCGCGATGGGAAGTTCCTCGGAAACTTCTGCGTTTAAGCAGACCAAGAATGCTTGGGATCAAACAAAGGTGCCGGGCGGATCGTCCGGGGGCCCGGCGGTTGCGGTTGCCGCTGGTGAAGTCCCGGTTGCCCTTGGGTCTGATACCGGTGGTTCGGTGCGGCAGCCATCCACGTTTAACGGTGTTGTGGGAACCAAACCGACGTATGGCCGGGTTTCCCGGTACGGGTTGATTGCCTTTTCTTCTAGCTTGGATGAAATCGGGCCGATTACCCGGACGGTGAAGGATAATGCGCTGGTTCTAGGGGCAATTGCTGGCCATGATGATCATGACCTGACGACCTCTAGTAAGGCCGTACCGGACTTTACGGCCGGAATCGAAGATGGCATTAAGGGCCTCCGGATTGCGGTGCCGAAAGAATACTTCGCTGCGGGGATCGCTGATGGGGTAAAGGATGCGATTAAGCAGGCGCTGGCTGAAATGGAAAAGTTGGGGGCAGTTGTGGACGAAGTTTCCCTGCCGTACAGCAAGTACGGGGTGCCAATTTACTACGTTCAAGCGTGTGCTGAGGCATCATCTAACCTTCAGCGATACGACGGAATTCGGTACGGTTTCCGGGCGAAGGACGTAAAGAACCTGGAGGATGTCTACATGCGGACGCGGGCGGAAGGCTTCGGGCCGGAAGTTAAACGCCGGATTATGCTTGGGACCTACGTTCTTGCAGCGGGCTCTTACGATAAGTTCTTTAAGAAGGCTGCTCAGGTTCGGACCTTGGTATGCCGCGACTTTGCGCGTGTCTTTAAGGATCATGATGTTATCATGGCGCCAACGACGGCTACTCCGGCCTTCTCATTCGGATCAAAGGTCGATGATCCGGTTGCAATGTACATGAACGATGTGTTGACGATTCCAAGTAACTTGGCTGGGTTACCGGGGATGTCGGTTCCGGCTGGGTTCGTGGATGGCATGCCAGTCGGACTCCACATTATTGCTAACTCCTTTGATGAACAGACCATGTACCGGGCGGCATACGCCTACGAACAGGCGACCCGGTTCTTTGAGAACGTACCAGCGATTGGGGGGCAGAACTAATGAACTTTGAAACAACGATTGGGCTTGAAGTCCACATTGAAATGAAGACGAAGTCAAAGGCCTTTTCACCGGCCCCAGTACGGTTTGGCCAGCCCCAGAATACGGATACCAACGTTATTGATTGGGGATATCCGGGGGTCCTTCCCCAGCTAAACCGGGGTATTCTTGAGTATGGAATGCGGGCAGCGTTGGCCCTCAACTGTGAGATTACCAAGGATATTCACTTTGACCGGAAGAACTACTTCTATCCGGATAACCCGAAGGCGTACCAGATTACCCAGTCAGACACGCCGCTAGGGCGGAATGGTTGGTTAGAAATCACCGCTGAAGACGGTAGTAAGAAGCGGATTGGAATCCGGGAAATGCACGTGGAAGAAGATGCCGGGAAAAACACCCATAACCCAAACGGGTACTCGTACGTTGATTTAAACCGGCAGGGAACGCCGCTGATTGAAATCGTGTCGGCGCCAGATATTGCCTCACCAGAGGAGGCTTACCGTTATCTTACGCGGTTACGGCAGATTATCATGTTCTCTGGGGTTTCTGACGTGAAGCTCGAACAAGGATCCATGCGGACGGACGTAAACATCTCAATCCGGCCGTTTGGGGCCACTGAGTATGGTACTAAGACCGAAATGAAAAACCTGAACTCGTTTGACCATGTTCGGAAGGGACTGGAGTACGAGGCCAACCGGCAGGCGCAGGTTCTAATGAGCGGGGGCACTATTCAGTCCGAAACACGGCGGTATGATGTGCCGACCGGCAAGACAATTCTAATGCGGGTGAAGGAGGGAAAGGACGATTACCGGTATTTCCCGGAACCGGATATTCCGCCAGTGCATATTTCTGATGAGTGGATTGAAGCGGTTCGCAATTCAATCCCAGAAATGCCCGACGAGCGGCGGAAGCGCTATGAAAACGAATTTGGCTTGTCTGAGTACGACACGGATGTTCTGACACAAACGAAGGAAATGTCCGACTTCTTCGATGCGACGGTTGCCCACGGGGCGGACCCGAAGTTAGCGGCAAACTGGCTGATGGTGGAAGTTAACTCCTACTTAAACGCCCACCAGGTCGAATTAGCTGATACGGCATTGACCCCGGCGCACCTAGCAACGATGATTAAGATGATTCAGGACGAGACGATTTCGGGGAAGATTGGGAAGAAAGTCTTCAAGGAAATCATCAAGAACGATACGGAACCCCGGGCTTGGGTTGAGCAAAAAGGGATGGTTCAGTTATCCGACCCGGCGAAGTTACAACCAATTATTGATGACGTGCTTGATAATAACGAACAATCCATCACTGACTTTAAGAACGGAAAGGACCGGGCTGTTGGTTTCTTAGTGGGCCAAATCATGAAGCAGACGCGTGGTCAAGCGAACCCGAAGGTGGTTAATAAGCTGTTAATGAAGAGCTTAAACGCGCGGTAAGAGTATTAGGAAGGACCAAGGAAGATGCAAAAACGGTGTCGCATTATCTATAACCCCACATCTGGACGGGAAGCGATGAGGAACGACCTTGTTGATATCCTGACCATCATGGAACGGGCGGGATATGAGACGAGCGCGTACGCAACGACCCCGGAGCCCGATTCGGCAAAGAACGAAGCAGTTCGGGCGGCGAAGAACGGGTTTGCGTTGATTATTGCGGCCGGCGGGGACGGCACAATTAATGAGGTTGTCAACGGCTTGGCCCCCCTGAAAAAACGGCCGAAGCTAGGAATTATCCCTGCTGGGACAACGAACGACTATGCCCGGGCCCTTCACATCCCGCTGGAAAGTCCGGTTGAAGCAGCGCGGGTAATTGCCCGGGGGCAAACAATCAAGATTGACATTGGACAAGCGGGTGACCGCTACTTCGCTAATATTGCGGCGGGGGGGCTGTTAACCGAGCTAACGTACAGTGTTCCGTCAGAATTAAAGTCGATGTTTGGGTACATGGCGTACTTGGTTAAGGGAGCTGAACTTCTTCCTAAAATTAAGCCGGTCGACATGCACTTGGAGTATGACGGTGGTACGTATGATGGTAAGGCGTCAATGTTCTTTCTGGCACTGACTAATTCCGTTGGCGGGTTTGAGCAGATTGCGCCAGACGCGTCCCTTGATGACGGGAAGTTTACCCTGATTGTGGTGAAGACGGGTAACTTGCTTGACCTGATGAAGCTAGCGGTGAAGGTTTTTGCCGGTGGCAATCACATTGATGATCCGTCCATTCTGTACGTAAAGACGGCGAAGCTAGTCGCTAAAACTGCGAGTGAACGGATGATGATCAATATCGATGGCGAGTACGGCGGTGATGCGCCGATGACGTTTAGAAACCTCAAGCAGCACCTGGAAATCTGTGCGAATACGGATCAGTTGCCGGAGACGGCGGTGACGGCGCGGACGAAGGTTGAACAGGCGACCCGGGACGAGTTGATGCATGAGATTGCTGATCTTGATCAGGATGAAGCAACCCGGTTGCAGCAGGAACTCGATGCTAAGGAGCAGGCGCAAGAAAAGAAGAATTAAGTAGGGATGACTAACCCTAACAAACGAGCTAGAAGTCTGCCAGCTGCCTTATCAATGCTTCGCGTAATTGGTTCGGCCTGGTACTTCCACGATGCTCGTTTTCTTTGTTTTGTCACACCTTTATTTTTAGGAGGAAAAAACGGTGAAGCAGCACGCGCCAGTAAAGAAAAACGATGAACTTACCGTGACCATTACCGATTTGACGTATCAGGGATTAGGGGTTGCTAAAGTGACGGGGTACCCGCTCTTTGTGACGGGGGCGCTTCCCGCAGAGCGGGTGGTCATCCACGTTACGAAGGTGCAAAAAAACTTCGGGTATGCGCGGGTAGTCCGGTGGGAAACCACCAGCCCAGACCGGATAGCTGCGCCCAATAAGGTCCTCACGCAGACCGGAATTGCTCCGTTAGCCCACCTTTGTTATGCCGCGCAGCTCCGGTTTAAACGCAAACTCATCACGGACCTGCTACAAAAAGCGCACCTAAAGATTGAAGTTGCGCCCGTGATGGGGATGGACGATCCGTGGCACTACCGCAATAAGGCCCAGGTTCCGGTCCGAGCGGTGCACAGACACTTACAAACGGGTTTTTACCGTCAACGGAGTCACCAGTTTGTGCCGGTCACGGACTACGGGATCCAAGATGAACGGATTGACGCGGTTTTGCAGGTGGTGTGCACGGTATGTGATCTGTACGGGGTCACAGCATATGATGAGGAGCATCATCGCGGGGAATTGCGGCATATTATGGTGCGCCGGGGATACTATTCGCACGAAGTAATGGTAGTGCTGGTAACCCGTTCCCGGAAACTACCCCACGCCCAGGAGATTGCCACTCAGATTATGCAGCAGTGTCCGGACGTTGTGGGGGTCATGCACAACGTTAATCCAAAGCGGACAAATGTTATCATGGGAGAAACGACGACGGTGTTAGCCGGGCAACCAACGATTACTGATGAGTTAAACGGGGTCCGGTTTGCGGTGTCTGCCCAGTCGTTTTACCAGGTAAACCCGCAACAAACCGAGCGCCTTTACGCGACGGCCGTTGAACGGGCGCACCTTACGCCGGAAATGACGGCAGTCGATGCCTACTGCGGTATCGGGACGATTACTTTGACGGTGGCCCGCCATGTTAAGCACGTCTACGGAGTGGAGATTGTCCCGGAGGCGATTAAGGATGCGCGACAAAACGCAGAACTAAACGGGATTACCAACGCGACGTTTGCCGTGGGAACCGCCCAGGAATGGATGGCCAAGTGGGTGGACCAGGGAATTTGCCCAGACGTAATCTTCGTTGACCCACCGCGAAAGGGTCTGACACCGGACTTAATCGCAAGCATTGCCCAAATGGCACCGCAGCGGGTGGTGTACGTTAGCTGTAACCCGGCGACGCTGGTGCGTGACTTACAGCAGTTCATGCAGGCAGGATACCGGGTGAGTGCGCCAATTCAGCCGGTCGACCAGTTTCCACAGACGGTGCACGTGGAAAGTGTGACGGTGCTAGAACGAAATTAAAATTGATATTAGAGAAATCCCCCTAAGTCTGAGATGAGGTCCGAGACTTAGGGGGATTATTATCGGCTGTATTGGTTTATTTCCTTATCCGTTTCACGCTTTCCCTGGGAGTAACTACCGTTGGAATATTAGTTACTGCGGTGTGGTTGAGCACCCGGTCTACGGCGGCCGCCCCAATCTGCGCAAAGTTTTGGGTTACGCTCGTGAGTTGGGGGGTAGTTAGCTCGCAAATGTAGGTCCCGTCGATGCAAATGATGGATAGGTCGTCAGGGAGGTGTAAGCCTTCGTGATGGGCTGCCTGGATGATTCCCGCACCAACCATGTCACTCCCGGCTACAACGGCGGAAACACTATGGCTTTTAAGGGCGGGGAGGGCGGTAATGCCCACCTTTCGCCCATAATCACCATTTATGATTACCGGAGGGATATCAATTTTTGCATTAGTAAGGGCACTCTGGAAACCAGCCTGACGTTGCGTTCCCGTTGGCCCCTGGTCAATTCCTACAAGGGCGAGGCGCCGGTGACCAAGCTCAATGAGATAGTTGGCTGCCTGGTAGGCAATCCAGTAATCATCGGAGCTAACAAAGGGGTATGCGGGTAGCCTGGTGGCCGCAAAACAAAACGGAACGTGGGCGGCTGTAAGTAGGGCCGTACTCTGATCATCCGGGAATACACCGACTAGGATAATGGCGGTAACGGTGCGTTGTAGTGCGGTTTGAATTGCCTGGTGCTGCAGGTGTGTGTTGTTATCGCCAGCTGAAAGCATAATGACCCGCTTTTCAGCGGCATTCGCCTGGTGCTGGATGCCATGAATGACTTGGGCCGCAAACGGCGTAGGGGTGTTATTAATGATGACCGCAATTACGTTGGATTGCTGGCGTACTAAGGTTGCAGCGGTTTCATTTCGCTGGTAACCCATTTCCTGGGCAATTTGCCGGACACGTTCGCCTGTTTTGACGTTAAACGAACCGGTTTTGTTAGCAAGAATGCGGGACACTGACGCAATGGAAACGCCGGCTCGGGCAGCGATGTCTTTAATTGTCGGTTTCATAACCATGTTCCTCCGTGGTAGATCTAAAAGTTATTATAACGCGAAAAGCGGAGATCTGATTCCCTTTATATGTAAACGTTTACCTTTTTGTAAAAACAGTGTTGTAAACGTTTACGATAAGAGTTATATTAAGGGCGAAGCGAATGCAGTTAGTAGGAGGGTGATTAACATGTTAGATTGGCAACAACAGCAGACCTTTTCTATTAGTGGGATGACCATTACGGTGATTTCGCCCGGAATAATTCACGTCTTTCAGGATCGGGGATACCCCTCCCATTCTAAGGCAATTACGACTGTGCCGTGGGAGAAAACAACGGTGAGCGTAACCCGTGACAAAGAAGTAACGGAATTACGGACGGCTAAGTTGGTGCTTAAAGTTGACGAATCGGGGCACGTTGATGTGTATGACGTTGCGGGGAATGCCCTTGCCGTTGATTACCGGGGGAAGCGGGCCCCGCAAGGGTTGGATGAAGTTGATCGGGAACACCGAAAACTTATCGCCGGTGAGGGTCATTCGCTTGGTGCTCAGGCTCCGCAAGAAGCAGCAATCACCGTTATTAAACAATTATCGCCCACGGCGCATTTCTACGGGCTTGGTGATAAAACGGGCTACCTGGATAAGCGGGGGTATGCATACGATAACTGGAACGTAGATTTTTCTGCCCCCCAATTGGAAATTCAACCTAATTTGTATAAGTCAATCCCGGTGATGTTTAGTTTGGATCACGGCCGTCCGGTGGGCCTTTTCTTTGATAATCCAAACCGAAGCCACTTTGACTTTGGCCGGGAAAACCCAGCGTATTATTACTACTCTGCGGATGAAGGCAACCTCGATTATTACCTCTTAGGGGGAGCAACGCTAAAGGAAGTTGTCGCGAACTATACCCGGTTAACCGGGCATACCCCGCTTCCTCAGAAGTGGACGTTAGGATACCAGCAATCCCGGTGGGGATACAGCAGAAGTGCAGCGGAAGTGATGGCGGTCGCGGACGGGTTAACCAAGCATAAGATCCCGTGTGACGCTATTCACCTTGATATTGATTACATGGACGGGTACAGGGATTTCACGTGGGATCAAAGGAAGTACCCTGAGGGCCCCCGGGCGTTTGTGGCAGCTATGAAACGGAAGGGTTACCGGCTTGTTACGATTATTGATGCGGGCGTTAAGAAGGATGAACGGTATTCGGTCTATAAGGAAGGAAAAGAACGTCATTACTTTATTCGGGATCATGACGGGAGCCCGTACGTAAATACTGTTTGGCCGGGAGATGCGGTCTTTCCGGACTTCGGGAACCCTGGTGTGCGCCGGTGGTGGGGACAAAAGCAGCGGTTTCTTACAGACTTAGGGGTTGCTGGAACGTGGAACGACATGAACGAACCCGCATCATTCAACGGCCCGTTGCCGCTTGACTTGGAATGTACGGATGAGGATACGACCGTCCCCCAACGACAGGTTCATAACGTGTACGGGCATAACATGTCACGGGCAACTTATGAAGGAATAAAGGACGCCACCGGGAAGCGACCGTTTGTTATTACCCGGGCGGCCTATGCCGGAACTCAGAAGTATTCGACCGTGTGGACCGGTGATAACCGGAGTATTTGGCCGCACCTGCAGTGGGCAATTCCGCAATTATGTAACCTAGGGCTCAGTGGGTTCCCGTTTTGTGGAACGGATATTGGGGGCTTTGCCTCTGATACAACGCCTGAACTTTTGGTTCGGTGGGTTGAGGCTGCATTATTTAGTCCGTTATACCGTAATCACAGTGAATTAGGAACGCGGCATCAGGAGCCGTGGGCGTTTGATGACCAGACGCTTCGAATATACCGGCAGTACGTCCGGTTACGGTACCGGTTTATCCCGTACCTGTATGACCTTTTTGCGTACCACCAGGAAACTGGGTTGCCGGTAATGCGGCCGGTAATTTTAAATTACCCGGATGATGAACGGGCGGCAAACGTTAACGATGAGTACATGGTTGGTGATGACATCTTGGTTGCACCGGTTGTAGTTAAGGCGCAACGCCGGCGCTTAGTTTATTTGCCGGCGGGGGTATGGATTGATTTTTGGAACAACCGGGAATATGCCGGCAACCAGGATATTGTGGTGGATGCGCCGTTGGATTGCCTACCACTATTTGTTCGGAAAAACGCCATTATTCCGTGGGGGTGCGTCACGATGCACGTTGCTGCTGCTCCTGATAAGCAAATGAAGTTCCGGGTTTTTGGAAATGATGGGGCAACGACCCATTACCAGGATAATGGGTGTGATTTCCAGTATCAGAAAGGTGAATATAATCTGTATCGGGTTACGGTAACGGCTGGCCAGGCCACGGTTAAACTCAAACACCACGGGTATAGACCGTGTTACCAGAAGATTACTGTCGAAACGATGATGGGAATTCAGCGGTTCCGGTATGCCGGTCAGGACCAGTACGTTGTTGTGAAGGAGGAAGCCGAAGATGAAGAATAACCATTGGTGGAAAAACGCAGTTGTTTACCAAATTTATCCGAAGAGTTTTCAGGATAGTAATGGGGATGGAATTGGTGACCTTCAGGGAATTATCCAACGGTTAGATTACCTCCAAAAGTTGGGAGTGGATATCCTGTGGCTTAATCCAATATACTCGTCACCGCAGGTTGACAATGGGTACGATATTAGTGATTATCAGGCAATTAACCCTGATTTTGGGACGATGACTGATTTTAAAGAACTAGTGACGGCACTCCATGCGCGGGGAATGAAACTGGTAATGGATTTGGTGGTGAATCACACGTCCGACCAGCACGAATGGTTTAAGCAGGCCCGTCAAAGTAAAACAAATAAATACCGGGATTACTACGTGTGGCGGCCCGGAAAGAATGGACACGCCCCGAACAACTGGGGATCGTACTTCTCTGGACCAGCATGGAAGTACGACCAGCAAACCGATGAATACTACTTGCATTTATTTGCTCCTGAACAGCCGGATTTGAACTGGGAAAATCCAGCCGTGCGTCATTCAGTTTATGACATGATGAACTGGTGGGTTGCTAAGGGGGTTGATGGGTTCCGAATGGATGTAATTAACCTTATTTCTAAACCCGCCGGACTTCCAAACGGTCCGCAAAGTACGAATGCGCTGTACGGGAATGCCAACGTGGCAAACGGTCCGCGGGTGCACGAATTTCTCCAGGAGATGCACGCAAACGTGATGGGAAAGCACCGGATGGTTACGGTCGGCGAAACCCCTGACGTAACGCCGACCGATGCGCGCGCATACGCCAACCTTGATGAGCGGGAACTTAACATGGTGTTTCAGTTTGAACACATGGAGTTGGATAAGAGTGAGGATCCTGCCCTAGGGAAATGGAGTCTCAAAAAGGTTCCGCTCAGAGCGCTACGGGCTAATCTGAGTAAATGGCAAACAGCGTTGATGGGAACGGCGTGGAACTCACTGTACTGGAATAATCATGACCAGCCGCGGGTGGTTTCGCGGTTTGGAAACGACCAGACCGAAGAGTTTCGGTTACGGTCGGCGAAGATGCTGGCAACCATGCTTCACATGATGCAGGGGACCCCGTACATTTTTGAAGGCGAAGAACTGGGCATGACAAATGTTCGGTTTAATAGGTTGGCGGAGTATAACGACCTTGAGTCGATTAATGCCTATCATCAATTAGTTGATGAACAACACCTCGTTGATGGCACCACGATGATGCGTTACTTGCAAGAACACTCGCGGGATAACGCCCGAACGCCGATGCAGTGGAATGATGGGCCAAACGCCGGGTTTAGTTCACATACACCGTGGTTAGCGGTTAACCCTAATTATTTACAGATTAATGCGGCGGCAGCGCTTGCTGATCGGAATTCAGTTTTCTACTACTATCAGCGACTAATTGAGCTGCGGCATACCTTTCCAGTCATTACGGATGGTGATTATGCACTGGTTACGGGAAACGAAACGGATGATGCGGTCTTTGCTTATACCCGTGATGACGGGCACACGCGGTTACTTGTAGTTACGAATTATACGGCAAGGGAGGTGACCCGCGATTATGCTGGGCCGCAGGGAGCTGAACTGTTGATCAGCAATTATAACGATGATCAAGGCGAAGTATTGCGGCCGTATGAAGCAAAGGTTTACCGGTTATAAAAAAGGAGGTTGAGGATAATGAGCAATAAGGACACAAAAACGGTCAATGTTGATACAAACATGCCAGATTTACCGAAGCGAACAATTTTAGCGATGACGTTTGGCTTTATGGGAATTAATATGGCGTTTTCCCTGCAAAGCTCTCAAATGAGTCGGATTTGCCAAACGATCGGGGCAAACCCCAATAACTTAGGCTTTTTCTTCATTTTTCCACCCCTAATGGGGATGATTGTGCAGCCGTTACTGGGGAAGTATTCTGACCGGACGTGGAACCGGTTTGGACGGCGGATGCCATACTTACTGTTTGGAGCACCATTGGCTGCACTGGTACTAATCATGTTGCCGTTTTCGGGATCATTTGGCTTTGGTTATGGTTCATTACTGGCAATGATTTACGCAATGTTTGCGATTTGCTTTATGGATTTATTTTCAAATGTTTGCATGCAACCATTCCGGATGATTGTCGGTGATATGGTTAACAATAAGCAGAAGAACTTTGCGTGGTCATGGCAACAGGTATTTTCAAATGCTGGGGGAATTTTAGCAACGTTGCTGCCATTTGTCTTTACGATGTTTGGAATGTCGAACACGGCTAAAAAGGGGGTTGTTCCTAATTCGGTTATTTGGGCGTATCTGGTATCGGCGGCACTTTTACTGGTAACGTGCTTTGCGACGGTCTTTAGCGTACATGAGTATGATCCAGCTACGTACGCCAAGTACCACGGAATTGATATTCAGAAGAAGCAAAACAGTGTTAGTCTGTGGCATCTGGTAAAGACAGCCCCGAAGGCCTTTTGGACGATTAATTTGGTTCAATTATTTTCGTGGTTTGCGACGATGTATACTTGGACTTACACGACGGGAACAATTGCCCGGCGGGTATGGCATACGGCAAACCCCGTGACGGCTTCTTACCAGGCTGCAGGGAACTGGTACGGAGTAATGACGGCGGTGTCCAGTATTGCTGGTGTAATCTACGGCATTTTTTATGCAAAGACCAAGCCAAGTCACCGGAAACAGTGGTATGCGTTTGGAACGATCTTAGGGGCAATTGCTTTGATTGCTGAAGCGGTGGTCACTAACAAGTGGCTTGACATTGGAGCGGCGGTTTTGTCGGGAATATGGAGCTTTACGTTAAGTACCGTTCCGTTTACGCTTTTAACGTCATCTTTAAACGGTGAAAATGAAGGGGCGTACCTAGGATTATTTAACGTTGGAATCTGCGTACCGCAAATCTTGGCTTCGGTATTGAGCTTTGCTATTTTCCCGTTAGTGCGGCACTACCAGCCAGCAATGTTGATGATCGGGGGAATTGCCTTGATTGTTGGGGCTGCCTGTGTGTTCTTAATTCACGAAGGGGTCGCCGTCCAGAAAGCGGACAGCAATTCAGTTAAAGTGACTAAGTAGGATAACGTGACCTTAATGATAGAAATAATTTAATTACAAAAAGAGGCCTAGGTGTGATTACACTTAGGCCTCTTTTTGTAATTGAAATAGTGGTTATTGTTTTTCCGTCCCGTCTAAATTAAACAGTGGGAGCGGGGATAAAAAGTGAATGTCTGTACGTTGAGCAGCCGCTCCTTCTGCTAAAATAGCGACCCGGCCGACAACTTGGGCGCCTACTCGGGTCATCAGTTCTTCTACTGCCCGTAATGAGTTTCCGGTGCTAATGACGTCGTCAGCAATAACTACTCGTTTTCCCCGTAGTTGGCTAGCAATGGTGCCGTCCAGGACAAGTTGTTGGGGGTGCTGCGTCGTAATTGAATTAACGCTTGTTACGACGGGTGAATCCATGTACGCTTTAACGGATTTGCGGATAACAATGGACGGGGTGTGCTTAGAATAGAGGGCAAGGTCGTGCGCAAACGGAATCCCCTTACTTTCAACCGTGACGATAAAATCAAACTGCTGGGGCAGCTGGGGAAGAATGGCCTTAGCAGCCGCAGCTGATAATTCATCATCACCGAGTAAAACAAAAGAAGCAATCGCAGTGGTCGCGTTAATTTTAATAATGGGAAGGTCGCGGGTTAAACCAGCAACGTTTAGTTTGCATTCCATAAGATAGTCTCCTTATTATAAGATTCCAAGAATAGCCTGAAGTGCCGCGCTTGAAACTAAACCAGCAAACGGATCCACTAAACCAGTAACGATGATTGCAGTCGCGGCGACGAGGCAGTTTCCCCCGTGTAAGGCGGTGATGGCGTTACTTGGGAAAGTGACGAAGAGTCCTAAAACCAGGAGGAAGCCAGCGATTGAAGAACTGGGAACGTACCGGCCAATTTTAGGAAGAAGACCGATAAGCAGGATGACGGCCATGATTAACATCATTAGGCAACCAGCAATCACTGGTTCGGGAGCATTAGCCGTTGCTGAAATGATTGTTTCAACGGGAGCACCACCAAGAAGGCTAGTCCCCATGTCGGCGAAAGCCTGCGAGCTGGTTAACAGGTTGAGGTTAACGGGGTTAGGCTTAATGCCCGTCATCTGGCCAGTAATAAGGCCGTACGATAGGTTAGCGCCAATGTTAAGGCAAGCAAGGCTTAGGGCGCCCCGAATTGTTCGTTGGTTGAAAATGGGTTTGGTGAACATAAATTTACGCCGGGTAACACTAGCAGGGAGGTCAGCATGATAGTGTTCAATAAAAATGGCGTAGAGACTGGAAAGAATTACGGATAAACAAATCGTCCAAACTAAATCTTTGGAAATAAGGTATGTAATGATGGCGACAATAATCGAGATCCAGGGGGTAAAGCTTCTAGCGTCGTCTTCTGTTGGCTTGGCCATTTCAAGTGCAATTTTAACGAGCATAAGTCCTACCCCAGCCATCATACCGGTTACGATGTGTGTGCCAAGGAAATGAACAATTTTGGTTAGTGTTCCTGTGAGCCCAATAATTAGCATGATGACGGATCCACCAAAAATAATTGATGTAAATTCGCGGGGATTGCGGCCAACATCACTTGTTAGGGCAAGGGACTCTGCCTGAAACGAAACGGGAGCAACGGACTTGCAGAAAAAGTTGATCCCGGCCACTAAAACAAACGAAAACGTGGTTGGGAAAACAGCAAATCCTAATCCCATCGCCATAATTCCCTGGGGAATTCCGTTAAGGACGACCCCGATTGCGGCCATTAAATCAGTTAACCAGTGCATGAATAGTCCTCCATAAATTATAAATTTACAACGAACATTCTAGCTGTTAACAAAAAAATTATCAACAATAATCCGCATAATAATGTGATAAATACCCTTTTAATTGGGAATCGTTCGGGTGAATTGCGAACTTTATCCGGTAACCATTGAATTTAACTGGTATTAGGTGTTAAATTTAGGCGACGTTAAATGATGAATCCTAAAGAGGACGCTAACTTAATGGCGTTTTCCATGTCATTAGGAAAGGAGTAACTAACTCATGACAAAGGCACTGTTAATTATTGATTATACAAACGATTTTGTAGCGGCCAACGGGGCGCTGACGTGTGGGGAACCTGCGCAGAAAATTGAGCCAACAATTATTCAACTGGCGGATCAGTTCTTAGAAGCAGGTGACTACGTTTTGCTTCCAACAGATACGCACCAACCAAACGATCAGTTTCACCCTGAACATCAGTTGTTTCCCGAGCATAACCTGGCGGGAAGTTGGGGACATGAGTTGTACGGAAAATTGGCATCATGGTACACAACGCATCAAGAAAGTAGTCGGGTGTGGCAGTTTGCGAAGAACCGGTATTCGGCCTTTCAAAACACAAACCTCGACAATTACCTGCGGGAACGCAGTATCACGGAATTATGGTTGACGGGTGTTTGTACGGATATTTGTGTGCTTCACACTGCAATTTATGCGTACAACCTGAATTACCGGTTGACTGTTCCGGAAGCAGGCGTAGCAACCTTTACGCCGCATGGTCAGGAGTGGGCGCTGGCACATTTTAAGGATTGTTTGGGAGCAACGGTGATTCCGGCAAACTAGGTGGAAATGGGGTGGTCTCCATTTTGGCTGGTAGAGTTCAGGTTTCAAGGATTTCATTCACTGCAGCCTTAACTTCATTAACAATGGTGGGTTTTAACCGACCAAGCCGTTTTAAGCCGACGTTAAAAATTGCTCGGGGCCTGAACTTTAATCGCTTTATTTAAATTGCTCCCAGTAGGCGTCATCGGCCGCAATAATTGGATCATCAGGTAAAACATGACGCTGAATTAGCTGGTTCCGCGCTACTGCATAGTCCAACTAATCCTCCTTTGCTTGAAGGGCCTTTTCCACCCAGTACATTTTTTCCTGGGAGATTACCGCAACGCCGCGGCTATTTGCTCGTGCAATATATATGGTTTTGTCCTCATCGTTAACTCGGTCTAAATGTTTTTTATGTGCGCTTTAAAATCGCTTTGGGTCAATGCCACTACCATGTTATTCACCCCCGTGTACTTTATTTTGTTATTGTCAGCAATTACTGCACAGGAACTTTGCTGATGTTCCATGGTTGATTTCTTGGGTTTTACCTGTTCAAACGATAAGGATTACTCATAATTAACAAATTAGCGTTTGTAAACATCACTCCGTTTCCCTGCTTTGACTACGACGACGGTAAAGATGTTATCTCGAATATCCGCAATGACCCGGTAGCTTCCGACCCGATAACACCACAGTGTTCCGAGTTTGCCTTCTAACGCTTTTCCCCAGGGGCGGGGATTATCGCTTCCTTCAATGTGTGAATCAAGCCACGCAATAATTCGCCGTTGAACAGGTTTATCCAGTTCCTTCTGGAAGTCTTTAAAGGCTTTTCGGTCAAATTCCCATGTAAATTTCATTATTGCAGTCCTAATTGTTTTTTCACGTCATCCCGTGAAACGGTTTCTCCGTGGGAGGCCTGCATATTACGAACAGCGTCCTGATAATCCAAACTATCTGCAAGTTTTTCTAAAACTGCATCCCGCATGTATTCGGTGGGTGATTCACCGTCTAAAGCGGCTTGTTTATGGATTAGATTCAAAACGCTTTTATCAAAGCGGATGGTCGTGGATTTGGTAGAAGTTGTCATTTTAGCGCCTCCTTAAAATTACTAACAGTATTCTATCACATTAGAATGCAAGTGCGTTCTTTCATCATGCCTTTCACGTAAGATGACCGGACGAGCAGGTTGAAGCCCGGGTTAACGCACTTTGCGGGAAAATGAAGCAGCAGGCAAGTCACTTGGGTGGAAGGGTTGAAAGTGTTGGCGAGCAGATCAGTGCTGTTAGTTTAGGCAACTAGGCGGACGCTCTCACCGAAAAGCTTCATACTGAGGCATCCCGGTTAAAATAAGAAAACAACGCAGCGAACCATCTCGTCCGCTGCGTTGTTTAATATCCTATTTAACTATGCTGTTATGCCAGTGATCCCATTGGATCCCATGGCTTCAGCATCGTTGGTTCTTCGTTGAGAACCTGCTTGAGTTCGTCCGGCAAGTACTTCTTGTTAACAACCACCTGGTAGCAGTATTCTTCCATCCAGTCGTTGCTCATGACAAAGAAGCCCTTTGTGCCGACCTTGTCACCCCAGGAATTTTCAACCTTCCACTTGGTTGGCTCGCCGTCGACCAGGTCCACACCGGTGAGTACCATGGCGTGGGTCATAAGGCTCTGACAGTAGTCCAACCGGTCTGCTTTGGACATGGAGAAGTCCACGTCAAAGAGTTCGTCCTGGTGGTAGAGGTTGGTATCCATGATTCCCTTCTTGCGGTCGGATTCCTTGCCGACGTCGCAACCAAACCAAACACTTTCGCCAGCTTCGAGCTGCTTGATGGCGATCTTCCGGAACTCGTGCATGTCCACGTTCAAGTGCCGCACTTCCCGGCCACCGACTACGTTCCCGAGCATTTCGACCGTGTACATGTGGTTATACGGCTTGTCCTTGGTTGGCCCGTTAATAATGGAAACGTAGTCGCTCAGGTTCCAACCAACGTACTTGTCGAAGAACTTCTTTGGCGTCAGGTTGGTGTCGCGGTGGAAGTTGTTGTCCTTGTCGCGGTACTCGAAGTCAAAGGTTGTTGGTGGCTCACCGAAACTGTAGGCCAGCATCCGGTAAACTTCCGTCAGCATCTTTTCCTTGCGGGTCGCAATGTCGTCATCCGTAGCGTTGGCGGCAACCATTTCCCGCAGTTCAACGGCGTCCTTGCGCAGCTTCAGGTTTAACATGTCGTTGATTTCCGTTGAGTTGGATGAATTAACCGTTTCCGGCATTACGCTCTGCGGCACAACCCCGTACTTTTCGATGATGGCCATGATCATGTCCCACTGGCCGCCGTCCTGCTGGGGCGTAGTCATCAGCCAGGCTACTTTCCGGTCGCTGGTCGGCAGGTCCGCTGTTTTCAGCACGTTTTCGTAGAAGTAGTTGGCTTTCTCCAGCTTGTCCCAGAAGAACGTGTAATTCTGGGAAAGTTCAAAGTTATCGGCCACCTTGTATTCTTCCCGGATAGCGTGCCGCATCGTGTTGAGGCAGGCAAACATCCAGCACCGGCCCGACCGTTTTTGGTCGGCCACTTTTCCGGTATCCAGGTCAATGGAGAAGACCGGCTCCATCTTAGTTGCAGCCTTGTAGTCCGTTGCGGAGGCAAGAATTCCGTTCTTCGCCACGCTGCGGGCAATGACCGCGGCGTCTTTCCGGTTTTGGAGGTTATCCCGGAACCGCCCTAGTTCATCAGTACTAATTGATTTACTCATGAAAATTCTATCCTTTCTCTAATAATACTTTCATTGTACTCCTTTTATTTCCGGGCGTGAATAATTTCCGGTCCGGCCGGATGGCCTACGATGATTGTATTTACGACGTCCAAGAAGAGACCTTGTTCAACAACCCCGACCTGGTTGATCAGGTAGTCTTGCAGGCCGTACGGATCGGTGATTGGATTAACGTGCAGGTCGATGATCCAGTTATTTGAATCCGTTCGGGCAAAGTCGCCGGTCTCATCCCGTCGAAATACTGGGTTTAATCCCCGGGCGCTAAACTTGTTAAAGAGCTGTTGGCTCCCGTATGGGATCACCTCAACTGCTAGTGGGAAGCTGCCCAGCTGCTGGCGCATCTTACCCTCGTCAACAATCCAGATGTTTCGGTCTGAATTGGTGGCCACAATCTTTTCAAAGAGGAGGGAAGCGCCCCCGCCCTTGATCCCCTGGAAGTCCTTATCAATCTCATCAGCGCCATCAATGGTGAGGTCAATGTGGTCGACGTCATTAATAGATTTTAGCGGAATTCCAAGCTGTTTAGCCTGGTTTGCCGTTCGCTTTGACGTTGTTACTCCCGTGATGTGGAGGTCTTCGTTGGCGATTCGCTTTCCAAGAGCGGCCACCATATATGTAGAGGTACTTCCGGTTCCAAGGCCGACAATCATGCCGTCCTCAATGAATTCAACGGACTTTTGCCCCACCATCTGCTTTAACTCATCCTGCGTCATCTAAAATTCCTCCTCGTCGTGTGGATAGTAGGCCGCCTTGCGGTACTGCGGTTCCTTATCCAAGAAGTGCTCCGTAAAACTGCACAACGGAATGAATTTCTTATGTTCCGCGGCGATCTTGTCGAGTAGCTTCTTAGTCATCTTAGCTGCGATAGTTGATCCGCGGTGGTTGGGATCAACCCACGTGCGCTCAATTACATAGGTCTGGTCATCATCAATCATGTGCCAGCCGATTTCACCGACGCGCTGTCCTTGATCATCCAGGCACCGCACCCGCGTGCTTCGCCATTCATACTTCAAATTTACCGCCTCCATTCCATGCGCTATTATACCATTTTTTATGGGGGATTCCCCTACAAGGAATACTACTCGGAACCAGGACTTAGTGGTAAGATGAATGTACTTATATAAAATGGAGGAAAACGATGAAACGAGGATTTGAACGGGTTAGTTCGTACGACCCACAAGACGTCCATTTACCGGTCCGGGCAACGCAGCACGCAGCGGGTTATGACTTGTTTGCGGCGCGGGACTTTACGCTTCCGAGTATTTGGCGGCGTCCCTTTTTGAAGGTGTTGGCTGCTTTGCGCCGGGAGAACACCGTTACGGACGCTGCGCTGGATGATGCGTGGGCGGTCTTAAAACCATACCTGGTGCCAACCGGCGTAAAGGCGTATATGCAGGATGATGAGTTTGTCCTCATTGCCGACCGATCAAGTGGCCCGTTGAAGCGGGGATTGATCCTCCCTAACGGCATTGGGGTGGTGGATGCGGACTACTACAACAACCCCAACAATGAGGGTGAGTTGTTTGTTCAGCTGTTAAATTTTGGCGTTCGTGACTACCACGTTAAGCAGGGGGAACGGATTGCCCAGGCAATTTTCATGCCGTACCTGCGGGCGGATGACGAACAAACACCGTTAGCCAAGCGCACGGGTGGGTTCGGAAGTAGTGGTAAGTAACTAAAACACAAAGCGGAGAAGGGAGGCGGTCTGGTGGCCAAGGCAAAGACGAAGTACGTTTGCCAAAAGTGCGGGTACGTGTCGCCGCGGTATCTCGGACGGTGTCCGAACTGTGGTGAATGGAATACCCTCGTTGAAGAGGTGGATCACCCGGAATCCCACCAGGCAGCGGTGGCGCACCGTACAATGGCAGGACGCACCATTAAGCCAGAACTAATCGGACAGGTTACAACGACGGAAACCCCACGAATTAAAACGCAGCTTGCTGAGTTGAACCGTGTTCTGGGCGGGGGCATCGTTCCGGGATCACTCGTCCTCATTGGGGGTGATCCTGGTATCGGAAAATCCACGCTTTTGCTACAGGTATCTGGCCAGCTCGCAGAAACGAAGCAGAAGGTGCTGTACGTTTCCGGGGAAGAAAGTGCCGTTCAGATTAAAATGCGGGCTGACCGGTTAGGAGTTGGCGGCGACCAGTTTTACCTGTACCCTGAGACGGACATGGGGGCAATTAAGGAAAATATTGCCAGCCTTCACCCGGATTTTGTAGTGATTGATTCCGTGCAAACGATGCAGGAACCGGATATGACCGCGGCGGTCGGCAGCGTTTCCCAGATCCGGGAGGTGACCGCCGACCTGATGCGGATTGCGAAGGAAAACGGAATCACGATTTTTATTGTCGGCCACGTAACTAAGGAAGGGGCGCTTGCCGGGCCGAAGATTCTGGAACACATGGTTGATACCGTGCTGTACTTTGAAGGGGACCTTCATCGGAGTTACCGGATTCTTCGGGCGGTCAAAAACCGGTTTGGCTCGACCAATGAGATTGGGATTTTTGAGATGCGAACTGGTGGGCTCCGTGAAGTGGCCAACCCCTCCGAGATTTTCTTGGAAGAGCGGCTTCGCGGGGCCACTGGCTCGGCCGTGGTCGTCTCCTTAGAGGGAACCCGCCCAATCTTGGTTGAACTTCAGGCGTTGGTAACCCCAACAGCCTTTGGAAATGCCAAGCGAACCACGACGGGGCTTAACCATAACCGGGTAGCCCTTATCATGGCCGTTCTGGAAAAACGGGCGGGGATGTTGCTTCAAAACCAGGACGCTTACCTGAAAGCAGCCGGTGGGGTGAAGCTGGACGAGCCAGCAATTGATCTGGCCCTGGCGGTTAGCATCGCGTCAAGTTACCGGGACGTCGAGACGGCGGCGACCGATTGCTTTATCGGCGAAGTCGGGTTGACCGGAGAAATCCGCCGGGTTAACCGGATTGAAGAGCGGGTTAACGAGGCGGCTAAACTCGGGTTTAAGCGGGTGATTCTCCCGCAAAATAACCTGCGGGATTGGACGCCGCCCGCTAGAATTAAATGTGTTGGGGTGGCAACAATTAACGATGCGCTCCGGATAGTTTTCAATAAGTAGGAATTGAGGTGCATTAATGTGCGCAAGAAAATCATTATGATTGTATTTGCCCTCCTTGGTTTGGGGGGCGGGTACACGTTTTTACCATATCTGTGGCAACTCGGCGGTATTTATCAGCCTGTGATTAACAACCCCCTAACAGACATGCTGATTGGGCTGGTTGTGATGGGGTTAATGATGGTGGTGTTTGGTAACCTGGTTGACCGGATGCTGGCCCGGGTTGAGAAGCGGCTTACCCAGCAGAATCCAGCGGCCATTGCAGCCATCTCCCTATCGGTGATTGTAGGAATGTTGATTGCGGCGCTGGTTTCTAGCTTGTTTTCTCACTCCCACTTATTCTTTATGAACACGGTGTTACCGGTGATTTTGATGCTGTTGTTTGGGTATGCCGGGTACGTGTTTGGGCGCAACAAGTTTGGTGACCTTGATCCGGCCTTCTTTAAGCGGCTGATGCACCGGGATCGGCCGGCGGGGGACGTCCTTGAACGGAAGGTGGACGATCATTTCCATAAGTATAAGCTTTTGGACACCAACATTCTGATTGACGGGCGAATTTATGACCTCGTAAAGACTGGCTTTATTGAAGGGGTCTTAGTGGTCCCTAACTTTGTATTGTATGAGTTGCAATACATTGCGGATGCGGGCGATAGTATCAAACGGGTTCGGGGCCGGCGCGGACTGGATATTTTAAACAAACTCCGGAAGGAAAATGACGTGCCGGTAAAAATGTATGAGGGTGATTTCCCGGACATCCAAGAAGTTGACAGCAAGTTAATTAAGTTAGCAAAGATGATGGATGCAGTGATCGTCACAAACGACTATAATCTCAATAAGGTCTGTGAGTTCCAGAACGTTGAGGTTCTTAACATTAACGCATTGGCGAAAGCACTTAAGCCGCGGGTGATTCCGGGGGAGAAGCTGACTGTCATGGTGATTAAGAACGGAACCGAACGCCACCAGGGGGTTGCGTACCTGGATGATGGAACGATGATTGTGGTTGAAGACGGGCGGTATTACATGAATAAGACCATTGAAGTGGAGGTCACAAGCGCCTTACAGACCGATGCCGGCCGGATGATTTTTGCCAAACCAACGCACTCGAAGCGGGAGCTCCGGGAAAAGAATTAGGAGGATAAACATGAAGTTAAACAAGTTAATGACAGCAAGTATGGTGGGGTTAGCACTCTTAGCCGCAACACCGGTGGCGTGTGCTGATGACGTAACGGGGGATAACGCTAATTCTTTGACCACGACACAGCAGTCAAACCAGAGTGCACCCACTTTTAATAATGGGGGCCAATCCGTTCAAACCAAGCAGCTCAGCAAGCCATACATGGTCTTTGGGGCGGGCTTATCTGATAGTGAGCGGCAACAGGTTGCCCAGGTTCTGGCAGGGAATAGTAGCGCCGCTAACTTCACGAACCTGACGGCGACGGGGCAGGACTATGGCCAGTACGTGGGTAATGGGCAGGCAACGACGGACTCAGCCATGATTAGTTCAGTGGCCCTTCAGCCGGCTGATCCGGGAACGGGCATTAACGTCTCCATCAAGGACTTTGACGGTAAGGACAACATTACCCAGGTAACCCCCCAGCAGTACGCCATGGCAGCGGCTTGTGCCGGAGTAAAGGATATGAACATTGTAGTAACGGCAAACACGTCGGTTTCTGGGACGTCTGCTTTAACTGGGGTGTACAAGGCCCTCGCGGTTGACGGCATTCAACTGAACAGTAAGAACACAACGGCAGCAAACGGCTTGTTGCAGGCCACCCAACCCGCTGTTCAGGCTAACCAGGGTGATTCCCAGTACTCCGGAAAACTAGTCCAGGCGGTCTTGGCCGTTGCCCAGCAGGTGGCGCAGGACCGGCAGAATGGCAAGATGGATTCCGCCGCTGAGATTCAGAGTATGTTAATGAAGCAGCTGCAAAAGCAGGGAATTGCCGGGGAAACTCCGCAGTCGGCGATCGCTCAGATTGTCCAGGCCCTGGTTAACTTTGAGCATGCCCCGGTTGCGAAGACCAGCACGGTTGTTAATACGATTAAAAACGTCCAACACAACGTGGCTAACAACCAAAACGGAAACATGATTAACGCCAATGACTGGAAGAACGCCCACATGAATTTCTTTGAACGGCTCTGGAAGATGATCGTGCACGCCGTTAACGTTTATATCTTACGGCACAATCCGACAAAGGATGCTTCTACCGAAAAGAGTCAGGAGGATCAAAATAGTGGGGTAAGTGCGGCTAGTTCAACGGCAAGTTCATCCGAAGTGCAAAGTTCATCCGCGGCTCAGGATCAGTCAACGGCCGGTGATGAGCAGTCCAGTGGGGTCATCCAAAAACAGTCGACCCAAAAACAGGATGAAAAGGCACCTGCATCCCAGGATAATGACCAACAGGCCAGTGGAGCTGTTAACCAGCAGTAGTTGCGGAACGTAGGGGAGCATTGTAGAATTGAGAAGACTGGTAGGCGGGGGTGCCCCGCCTACTGTGAGATTATTACGAAGAAAGAGGCGCTCATTTTGGCAGAAGCGGAACAACCACAAAAAATTCGTGTGCGGTACGCACCGAGCCCGACAGGACATCTTCACATCGGGAATGCCCGGACAGCCCTGTTCAATTACTTATTTGCCCGGCATAATAACGGAACGTTTGTAATTCGGATTGAGGATACTGATACGAAGCGAAACGTTCAAGACGGGGAAAAAAGCCAGCTTAATAACCTGAAGTGGCTGGGGATTGATTGGGACGAAGGCCCGGATAAGCCGGGTGACTTTGGCCCGTACCGGCAGTCTGAACGGCGGGAAATTTACCAACCGTTAATTCAAGAACTGCTTGACAAGGGAATTGCCTACAAGTCATACATGACTGAAGAGGAGTTGCAGGCTCAGCGGGAGCAGCAAAAGGCCAACGGCGAAGCTCCGCGCTACGTATACGAATACGCGGGGATGAGCGCCGCTGAAATTAAAGCTAAGCAGGAAGCGTGTGCGGCCAAGGGACTGAAACCGGTTATTCGGATTCATGTTCCGGCTAATAAAGTTTACGAGTGGGATGACATGGTTAAGGGTCACGTTAGCTTTAAGTCTGAGACTATCGGGGGCGACTTTGTCATTCAGAAACGGGATGGGATGCCGACATACAACTTTGCCGTTGTTGTTGATGACCACATGATGGAGATTACCCACGTACTGCGGGGTGACGACCACGTTGCCAATACCCCCAAGCAACTAGTGGTTTATGAGGCTTTCGGGTGGCAGCCGCCCCAGTTCGGTCACATGTCCTTAATCATTAACGCTGAAACAGGCAAGAAGCTCAGTAAGCGGGACGAGACGGTGCTCCAGTTTATCGAACAGTACCGGTCTCTGGGATACATGCCGGATGCGATGTTTAACTTCATCACGCTGCTTGGCTGGTCACCCAAGGGTGAATCAGAAATCTTTACGCGCAAGCAGTTTATCAAGATGTTTGATTACAAACGGCTGAGCAAGTCGCCAGCGGCCTTTGACGTTAAAAAGCTTGAGTGGGTCAATAACCGTTACGTCAAGTTAGGAAACGAGGATACAGTGGTTGATCTGGCCCTCAAGCAGCTGATTAAAGCCGGCTTAATTAAGGAGGATCCGGACGTTGCGACGATTGAGTGGGCCCGGAAGCTCATTAACCTGTATAAGCGGCAGATGTCTTACATGGGACAAATTGTTGAAATGGCGGATATCTTCTTCAACATTCCTGCTAAATTAAGTGCTGCTGACCAAGCGGAACTGGCTGATGAAAACGCCACTTTAGTAGTTGAAGCGTTTAAGAAGCGTGTTGAGACAATGCCGTTGTTTGATGCAACGGAGATTCAAAATGCTATTTGGGACGTTCAGCATGAGACGGGTGTGCGGGGGCGGAAGCTCTACATGCCAATTCGGATTGCGGCCACCCGCTCCATGCACGGTCCGGAGATTGGGCCGACCATCGAGTTGTTTGGGCGGGACAATGTCTTGAAGTACATCGACCAAACGCTTGCCGAAATTAACTAGGCGGGGCGCGGGACCACGGAGAGGGGATAACAAAGGTTCTGGTTAACTTAATAACCGGATTCCCAATTGAACGAGCTGAATGGGAGTTCGAAAGCCGCCAAATCGCTGCTACGTGATTCGTTCGCTTTCTTGCTTTCATCACGCTCGTTTTCTTTGTTTTGCCATACCTGCTTTTTGTTAGGGGGAATTCCAGTGATTCAGATTTATAACACGCTCACAAATCGAAAAGAACAATTTACACCGCGGGATCCAAATGAGGTCTTGATGTACGTTTGTGGTCCAACAGTATATAACTATATTCATATTGGAAACGCCCGGAGTGTTGTGGCGTTTGATACGATTCGCCGCTACCTGGAATACCGCGGGTATACCGTTAGGTTTGTTTCCAATTTTACCGATGTTGACGATAAGATTATTAAGGCCAGTCGGGAAACGGGAATGACTGTTAATGAATTGACGGATAAGTACATCAGTGCGTTTTATGAGGACACGGCTGCCCTCAACGTTAAGCGGGCAACGGGAAACCCGCGGGTTCGCGAAAATATTCCCGCAATCATTGACTTTATCCACCAGCTCATTGATAAGGGATACGCTTATGTCAGCGCGGGGGACGTTTATTACCGCACCCGTAAGTTCGCCCACTACGGGGAACTTTCCGGGCAAACGATCGACGACCTTGAGCAGGGCGCAAGTGCCCGAACGGATGCGCGCGACCAGGACAAGAAGGAGGATCCACTCGACTTTGCTCTTTGGAAAGCGGGAACGCCCGGCGAGATCAGCTGGGATGCACCGTGGGGTAATGGACGCCCGGGTTGGCACATCGAATGTTCGGTGATGGCTACCAAGTACTTAGGGGCCACGGTGGACATTCATGGTGGTGGCCAGGACCTTGAGTTTCCGCACCACGAAAATGAAATTGCGCAAAGCGAAGCGGTTACCGGTAAGCCGTTTGCCCGTTATTGGATGCACAACGGTTTTGTAACGGTGGGTACGGAAAACGAGAAGATGAGTAAGTCGGCCGGCAACTTTGTGACGGTCCACGAACTGCTTAAGCAGGTCGACCCGCAGGTACTCCGGTTTTTGATTGCTACTGTTCAATACCGCCATCCAATTCAGTACAGTGAAGTTAGCCTGCATGAAGCAGAAGCTAACCTGACAAAGCTGCGAACGGCGGTGGCAAACGCTCGTTTCCGGTTAGCAACTGCCCACCCAGGCCACGACGCGGGCGTTGAGGAACAGTTTGTTACCCTGGAAACGCAATTTAAGGAAGCGATGGATGACGATTTCAACGCGCAAAACGGAATTGCAGTCGCGTACGAAATGGCTAAGGTGCTTAACACGTACAGTGCTCGGAATAACGTTTTCCGTGAGACGCTTACGTTGTTATTGGATCACTTCACCACGGTAATGGCAATTTTTGGAATTACTTTCCCAGCTGAAACGACGCGGGCGGATGACGACGCCCAAATTGAAGCGTTGATTGCCAAACGGGAAGCGGCTAGAAAGCAGCGTGATTTTGCGACGAGTGACCAAATTCGCGCTGAATTGAAGGAACAGGGGATTATTCTTGAAGATACTCCCCAGGGAACGAGGTGGAAACGCGCATGAGTGACGTTGACTATCAACAGTTAAACGGGATTGCCCTGGCCTACATCGGGGATGCCATCTATGAAGTGTATATTCGGCGGCACCTACTAGCTAGCGGAATTAGCAAACCGACAAAGCTCCACCACCGGGCGACCCACTACGTTTCGGCCAAGGCACAGGCGTTTTTAATCGATAAGATGGAAGCAGAAAATGTGATGACAACGACCGAACGGGAATTTTACCGGCGGGGACGGAATGCTAAGAGTCATACTTCCGCAAAGAACACGAACGTGGTCACTTACCGGATCTCAACCGGATTTGAAGCGTTGTTTGGGTACCTCTTTTTAAGTGGGCAACAGGAGCGGTTGACTGAGCTGGCTAACTGGTGTATCCAAACGGTTGAACGGGAGGGAAAGTAATGGCAGCGGACTTTATTATGGGCAGGCACCCCGTTATGACGGCACTTAAGGCCCACCAGGAAGCTAATAAGTTGTTTGTTCAGGCGGACTTAAAGGCGGATGCGGTGCGTACGATGATGCAACTGGCCAAGCAGCAACACATCATTGTTAGTTCCGTGCCGAAGCAGAAGCTTGATTGTCTGGTGGCGGGGCAAAACCATCAGGGCGTTGTGTTGGCAATTGCGGCGTACGAATACGCAACGGTCGATGACCTGTTTGCCCGGGCAGAAGCGCGGGGTGAGGCGCCGTACCTGTTGATGCTGGATGGGATTGTTGATCCACACAACCTCGGTTCAATTTTGCGGACGGCTGATGCAACCGGGGTTCATGGGATTATTATCCCTAAACGCCGGGCCGTTCAACTCACAGCCACGGTCGCCAAAACGTCCACCGGGGCCATCGAACACGTTCCGGTTGCCCGTGTTACCAACATGGTGCAGACGGCGAAGATGCTGAAGGAACGCGGGTGTTGGTTGTTTGGCACCGATATGGAAGGAACTGATTTCCGGCAATGGCAAGCGAAGGGGCCAACCGTTGTGGTAATTGGAAATGAAGGGCGGGGAATTACCCCCCTTCTTAAAAAAACGTGTGATGAAATGCTGACCATTCCGATGACCGGGCACGTTCAAAGCCTCAACGCTAGTGTGGCAGCAGGACTCGTCATGTACCAGGGGTTTACGTCTCGGCGGGGGTAGCGCCGGAAATTGACACGCTTCCCGCGTTTATGATAGGGTAGCTAGGGATAACGTGTGAGGAGTGATCAGCATGGCACAAAAGCGGGTAGCACTTGCATGCTCCGTGTGTGGTTCACGGAATTATACGATTGCGGCGAACCCCCAGCGGGTTGAGCGGCTTGAAGTTAAGAAGTTTTGTCGGTACTGCGGGAAGCATACGCTGCACCGGGAAACAAAGTAACGGAGGAACGGCAGAAATGAAGTTTATTAAGGGTGTTATTCAGACCATGAAGGACACAACATGGCTGAACTTCCGGCAGACAATGCATTCAACCGACATCGTAGTGATGTCATCAATTTTGTTTATCATATTTTTTGCGCTCGTTGACTGGGCAGCCCAGATGATTGTTGGGGCGCTTTAGGCGACACTAGTTGCGGGGATTCGTGCGGTTTTGTATAATACGATTGAAGCGAAAAATCTTGTTGCGGCAAGGTTTTTTTATTTTACCCTAATGAATTTAAGAGGAGCTTACTTATGACGACAACAGAAAACGAAAAGAAGTGGTACGTTCTGCACACGTACTCTGGTTACGAAAACAAGGTTAAGAATAACCTGGAATCACGGACAACCTCAATGGGGATGCAGGACTACATCTTTCGGGTAATCGTACCGGAAGAAGAGGAACACCACCAGCTGAAGGACGGGAAGGACAAGGTTGAAATGGAAAAGACTTTCCCGGGTTACGTTCTGGTAGAAATGGTTATGACGGACCAGTCCTGGTACGTTGTTCGGAACACTCCGGGGGTCACCGGGTTTGTGGGGTCGCACGGATCCGGCAGCAAGCCGGCGCCGCTGCTGGATGATGAAATTCAATTAATTTTACGGCGGCTCGGAATGTCCACGCGCCACATTGACTTCAAGGCGGATGTGGGCGATACCGTTCGGATTATTAACGGCGCGTTTAGCGGCCTGGAAGGCAAGATTACGGCCATTGATCACGAAAAGATGAAGTTAAAGGTTAACATTGATATGTTTGGGCGGGAAACGGCAACAGAACTCGATTTCGATCAGGTTGATAAGGTCAACTAGTTTAATTTAAGGGGAAAAGAGGTGGTGGCCATGACACGACGGAAATGGGGTCAGGGACTAAGCAGTGCGGGCCTGCTTGCCGGCGGTAGTCACTGGCTCAGCCACCATGCTTCGCCCTGTGTGAAGCCGGGCAAATGGCGGGTCCCCGTTTTATTTATTCCGGGATATAGGGGTAATCGGTTTTCTTTTGGCCCGATGATTAGGCGCTTTGTGAAACACGGCTGGGGCGCTCAGGTAGCGACGGTGTGGCTTGATCAGGGGCGAATTACCCGGGTTCGGGGTGAACTGGCAACCAGCGACTTGGTTCAGGTTTTGTTTGTCCAAAACCGGGGACCCGTAGAGATTCAGGTTTCGGATTTGCGGGGATTGTTGCGGGCGCTTTATCACCTTGGGCGGAGAGAAGTGCAGGTGGTTGCCCACTCAATGGGTGGGGTTGCCCTGTTACATTACCTGGTAACTCATAATGTCCACATGGAGCCGGTGATTCAACAAGCGGTCACAATTGCCGCGCCGTTTAACGATACCGATCCGGGTAAGACGAATTGGGCCCACATTGAGGACTATGCGCTGACCTCAGCTGGTCCAACATACCAGACTCCGCGGTACCGGCATTTGCAACGAAACCACGCGGCAATCCCGGCGACCACCAGGTTTTTGAACGTTTACGGTGAGCTGCACGCCCATACTGATGGGTCCGTGGGGGTTAACTCCGCCCGGGCACTCCAGCATTTGGTGCCGGCTTCGCGGTATCAGGAGCATAAGTTTACCGGGCTATTAGCCCAGCACAGTCTGTTACACCAGAACGCGATGGTTGACCGGTTAATTGCCACGTTTCTCGGCCGCAGGGGCTTGTCGGTTAAGGATTAACATGGTAGACTATTCAAGTATGCATGGCGCTTCATGCATTCAGTGGGAGGCTGAATTCGACGCAGCCATCCGACCACACACGGATTTTAAGGAGGTATTACCGTGGCTAAAAAAGTAGTTAACGTTGTTAAATTACAAATTCCTGCTGGTAAAGCAACTCCAGCTCCGCCAGTAGGTCCTGCCCTTGGACAGGCCGGAATTAACATCATGGGCTTCACTAAGGAGTTCAACGCCCGGACACAGGACCAGGCGGGCATGCTGATTCCAGTTGTTATTAGTGTTTATGAAGACCGGTCATTTGACTTCATTACTAAGACTCCGCCGGCATCCGTTTTACTCAAGAAGGCTGCTGGTGTCCAGAAGGGTTCCGGTGAACCAAACACCAAGAAGGTCGCTACGGTGACAAAGGATCAGGTGAAGGAAATCGCCGAAACAAAGATGCAAGATCTAAACGCTGCGGATGTCGAAGCCGCAATGCGCATGATTGAAGGTACTGCACGGAGCATGGGCTTCACCGTCGAAGGCTAATCCCATACTTCTCAGTCGGATTTCGGGACGAAAGCCCGAAAATCAGGTGGGAGGTATATCCGATTGACCACAGATTGCAAGGAGGATAATCACTAATGGCTAAGAAAAAGAGTAAGAAGTACTTAGAAGCTGCTAAGCAGGTCGAAGCAGGGAAGTCGTACACGGCTGCTGAAGCGATCGAACTGGTTAAGAAGATTGATTTTGCTGGCTTTGATGCCACCATGGAAGTTGCTTTCAAGCTGAACCTGGACACCAAGCAGGCTGACCAGCAGCTTCGGGGCGCCGTTGTGCTGCCAAACGGAACTGGGAAAGACCAGAAGGTTGTTGTGTTCGCCAAGGGGCCGAAGGCTAAGGAAGCTGAAGAAGCTGGGGCCGACGTTGTTGGCGACGATGACTTAGTTAAGAAAATTCAGGATGGCTGGCTGGACTTTGACGTTGCCATCGCCACACCAGACATGATGGCCCAGGTTGGTCGGCTTGGACGGGTCTTAGGACCAAAGGGCTTAATGCCAAACCCGAAGACCGGGACGGTAACGATGGACGTTAAGAAGGCCGTTGAAGAATCCAAGGCCGGGAAGGTAACGTACCGGACAGACCGCGACGGGAACGTTCATGTTCCGTTTGGAAAGGTTTCGTTTGATGCTAAGGCCCTGGAAGAAAACTTCCAGACGATTTACGACATCATTTTGAAGCTGCGGCCGGCAAGTGTTAAGGGGACGTACGTTCAGCACCTTTCAGTTGCTTCAACGTTTGGCCCAAGTGTTACGATTGACACGGCCACGATGTAAGCGGCTCTAGCACAATAAGACGAAAAAGAGTCCGGGGGACCGGGCTCTTTTTGTTGTGATTTATGTGATGTCTGTTGACGCTTTAAGCAAAACATGGTAACCTCAAGAAGGTCAATTTAATATGATTCTACCTAAGACTCAGGTGGCATGCGCCTTAATATCCTGCCGAGGAGATAATTAATTATCGGAACTCTCTATGTCTTAGTGGATGGAGGGCTTTTTTATTGCCCGTTGACACACTGACTGGGAGGTGAATCAATTGAGTAAGGAAGTTATCGCAAAGAAGGCCGCAATCGTTGACGAAGTTGCAAAGAAGTTTGAAGACTGCGTTGCTAACGTTGTTGTGGACTACCGGGGATTAACCGTTGAGGAAGTTACGGATCTGCGGAAACAGTTGCGTGAAGCTGGCGTTGAGATGCGTGTTATTAAGAATACGTACTTAAAGCGGGCCGTTAAGCAGGCTGGTATCGAAGGCTTAGACGACATTTTCGTTGGCCCAACGGCCGTTGCCTTTACTAACGACGACGTTACGGCACCAGCACGGATTTTGGCTAAGTTTGCTGAGGATCATGAGAACCTTGAATTACGGGGTGGCATGATTGAAGGGAAGGTTGCTTCACTTGAAGAAATTCAGGCGCTCTCCAAGCTGCCGAACCGCGAAGGGCTGCTTTCAATGTTACTGTCTGTTCTGCAGGCACCTGTCCGGAATGTTGCATACGCCGTCAAGGCCGTTGCCGACAGCAAGGACGAAGATGCTGCATAATTGTGCGGCTTAAGCCACGACATTTCATAATAAACGGAGGTAAATAAAATGGCTTTAGATACAGATAAGATTATTGCTGACTTAAAGGAAGCCAGCATTCTTGAATTAAACGACTTAGTTAAGGCAATCGAAGACGAGTTCGGCGTTTCAGCTGCTGCTCCGGTTGCAGCTGCAGGTGCTGCAGGTGCTGACGGTGCTGCTGAGAAGTCAGAATTTGACGTTGAACTGACGGCTGCCGGCGACGCTAAGGTTAAGACAATCAAGGCGGTTAAGGAAATCACTGGTCTTGGTCTTAAGGATGCTAAGGGACTTGTTGACAACGCTCCTTCAGTTATTAAGGAAGGCGTTGCTAAGGACGAAGCCGAAGAAATCAAGAGCAAGATCGAAGAAACGGGTGCTACGGTTACGCTTAAGTAATCAGCCGGTTAAACGATTAGTTCAACCAGCGGTGGTTTTCCACCGCTGGTTTTTTTATTTCTAATCTGCAGCATGTTTGTGTTAACCTATAATCATATAATGTTGACGCAAAGGAGTGGTTTGATGGCGTTCTGCGACAAAGTGGTTACAACGGCAACAGGGGAGTGGCTTTCACCAATGGCAGTTCGCCACCGGGTGGCGGTGCGCAGTAAGGAACTCCGCTCGTCCCGTTCGGTGGTGGTGATTAATCCGGATGATGAGGCAAACGTGTGGGTGGATTGGCAGGCGACCCTGACTAACTACCAAGTGCCGTTTGTTGGCCCGACGAGCGCCCTGCAACGCTTCACGCCGGCGCCGGTTCACTCCCAGCCGCCCGTTTTCCTTGCGTTGACGTCGGGGACGACCAGCGCACCCAAAGTGCTCTGGCGAACGGTGGCGTCATGGACGGCGGGTTTTGCGGCGTGTGCAACAAGTTTTGCGCTTTCCCCGCAGATGACTATCTTTTGTCCCAGTCCCCTGACAACGACGTTGGGGCTCCACTCCCTGATTTTTGCCCTGACGACCGGGCGCCCGTTTACCCGGCAACTGACGGCTATCGGGGAACAGACGGCGCTCTTTGTGGTTCCTGCCTATGTTCAACAGCACCTCGCTGACTTCCCGTGGGCAAAGATTAGGCGGGTGATCCTTTGTGGCGGAACCACCCCGAACGAGTTGGTGCGGCAAATTAAGGCCCAGGCGCCGCACTGTCGCGTGTTTGAAGCGTACGGGACGGCCGAAACGAGTTTTATTGCCACCCAGGAACGGACAGGAGATGAGCACGCGGGCCGGGTCGGACGCCTTTTCCCGCGGGTTCGCGCCACGACTACGGCAGATGGTCGGCTACAGGTGCAATCACCTTACCTCTACGCGGGAACGGCAGCCCATCCCCAGCAGGTTACTACGGTGGTGACGGACGATTACGGTACGGTTGCGGGGCAGAAGGTTACCCTGCGCGGCCGGGCCCACGACATGATCAGTCACGGGGGGAATACCTTCTTACCCCAGGTAATTGAAACCGTCGTCGCCCCGTGGTGCGGTCAGTGTGCGGTGTTTGGGGTGCCGGATCCCACCTACGAGGAGCGGGTGGTCCTGTTGGTGAGTGGGTTACAGGGAACCGTTGCTGCCCTGCGCACGCGCTTACAGCATGACCTGCCAGCGTACATGGTTCCCGCAGAGATCATTCGGGTTGCGGCCATTCCGCTCCATAATCATAAAATTGCGCGGAAGGTACTTTGTCAGCAGTATTTACGGGGAGGGTTTCATGATGAAGGTTAAGATTGTTGCGGCGCACCGGACACCGGTGGGAAAAGTAAACGGCATGTTGCGGCAGGTGGCGCCCGAAGAGTTATACCGCCAGTTAATCCAGGGCCAACGGGAGAAAGGAATCCCCACCACACCTGATATGGTGGTTTTGGGAAACGCTGTTAATCAGGGCGGAAACCTGGCCCGGCGGTGCGCGTTAGCGGCCGGCATTTCTCCAGCAACTCCGGCACTGACCTTGGATTGCCAGTGTGCAAGCGGATTGCAGGCGGTGGTTACCGGAGGACGGATGATTGAAACGGGGGATGCCACGCTGGTTTTTGCGGGGGGAGTTGAGAGTAGCTCCCAAGCATACCGGGTGCAAACGGCGGCCGGGATTTCCTTGAAGCGTTTTCCGTTAGCACCGGAAGGGATGCGCGACCTTGACCCTGGGAGTGTGGCTGACCGGCTAGCAGTTCGGGCGGGGATTACGCGCGCGCAGGCTGACCGCTATGCTGTTCGTTCCCAGCAACGAACCCGCCAGGCTTGGGAAGTTGGGGTGACGGCAACGGAAATTATTCCCGTTAATGGTAGCAGTCAGGATGAGTGCCCCCGGCCGACGACCTTTGCCGGGTTGGCCCGGTTAAAACCGGCCTTTCACCTGGCGGGGGTTTGTACGGCGGGCAATAGTTGCCCAATTAACGACGGTGCCAGCTCGGTGGTGCTGGCGGCACCGACCAGCGATTATCCGGCGCAGGGTTATCTGTTGGGAAGCGCACTGGTGGGTGGGTTTCCGGACCGGTTCTTAGAAACGCCCGTGTCAGCGGTCCAAACACTGTTAGCTAAAACGCGGGTTTCCCCGGAGATGATCGCGGCTTACGAGGTTAACGAACCCTTTGCGGTAGCAGCGCTCTTTTGTCAGCGGCGGCTAGGAATTCAGGCAGCACGGTGGAACCCGTATGGCGGGGCCCTGGCTTCTGGCCATCCATACGGTGCAACGGGGGGAATTTTAATTACGCGGCTGCTTAACTACTTAAACCGCCTTGACCATCCGGCTATTGGAATAGCGGCGATGTGCGTTGCCGGGGGAATGGGCAGTGCTGTGTTGGTGGGCAACCAGCAGGTCGAAAGGTGGTTAGAAGAATGGTAAAACGCATTTTAGTTACCGGGGCAACCAGGGGGATTGGCCGGGCCACCGCCCAAGCGGCCATGAAGCAGGGTTTGGCCGTAATCTTACACGGTCGTAACCGGCACCGGCTAAACCAGGTGCGCCAAACGCTGCTGGCGCATTATCCCCATGGTGAATGCCGGGTACTTTGCTGCGATGTTGTTGACCGTTCGGCAGTTGGTAAGGCGTGTCGGCACCTGCCACCGGTTGATTATTTGGTAAACAACGCGGGGACCGTGGCGGATGCTTGGTGGACGAAGATGACTGCCAGACAGTGGGACACCGTCATTGCAACCAACCTTACCGGGGTGTTCAACATAACCCGCGCGGTTGTTCCTAAAATGCGGGCCGGGGGGGCAATTATCATGATGACTTCCCAGGGGGGACTGTTGGGGAACCCCGGGCAGGCCAACTATGCGGCAACCAAGGGTGCCCTAGTGAGTTTGACGTATACGCTTGCCCGGGAACTAACCCGGTATCATTTGCGGGTGAATGCTGTGGCGCCGGCTGCCCGGACAGACATGACCCGCCCGGTGATGGCCCACCTGCGGGAGCGGTACGGTGGGCACCTTCCTGCTGAATGGCATCTTGGATCGGCAACGGCGGTAGGGCAGTTTATTGTGACGCAAGTTCTTTCCACGCCGCAAACCGGGTGCGTGTTTGCGGTTAACGGATCCCAGGTGGGGTACTGGACCCCCCCGCAGTACCATGATGGTTTTCCCCAATAACGGATGTTCCTTGCAATCTGTCAAATTATTGGTGATAATTGAAAAGACATGATACGAGGAGGAACACGCGTGATTAAGCAAGCGTACGAACGAATTAAGAACTTTATCGGGCAAAACTTTACGGTAATTAAGGTCCTGTTTGCCTTTTCGGTTTTCACCTTTGTTGCATATGAAATTGGCCAGATCTTTAAAAAACTTGATTGGGCCCACGTTGGGGCCAGTTTGATGGCCCGAACCCCCGGAGAAATTATTATTATGCTGGTTGGGGGATTAGTTGCAGTCACCCCGATGTTGGGGTATGATTTCATGATCGTGAAATTCTTGCCAGAAAGTTATTCGGTTCCGTACGTTGTGCGGAGCGGGTGGATTACCAATACCTTCACTAACATTGCGGGGTTTGGGGGGGTGCTTGGTGCCACACTCCGGGCGAACTTCTATAATAAAAACGCGACGAAAAAGCAGGTGCTTTACGCCATCTCAAAGATCGCGCTGTTCTTACTGGCGGGGTTGTCCATCTACTGTTGGATTGCGCTTTTGATGATGTTCGGGGTGGGGATTGGCCACCATTTCCATAACTATGCCGTGTGGTTACTGGGAGGCGGGTTGTACTTCCCCGTGTTGTTTTGCGTGACGAAGTTTAAGGATAACGCCTTTTTCGGGGATTTAACCCTTAAGCGCGAGGTTGGACTAATCGCCACGTCAACGTGTGAGTGGGGGTTAGCGGCCCTGTTTTTCCTGTTGATCGGGACCATCTTACACCCGCACGTTCACTTGGCGGCGGTTTTTCCGCTCTACATAATTGCCGAGGTCGTGGGAATTATCTCGCTAGTCCCGGGAGGCTTGGGTTCGTTTGACGTGTTTATGCTCATTGGGTTAGCAACCCTCCACGTTCCGAGTGCCGTAGCCGTGGCATGGTTGCTGCTATTTCGGCTGTTCTACTACATCGTACCGTTCTTAGTCGGAGTGGCCTTCTTCGCTCATGATTTAGGACACCGGGTCAACGAACACTTCAACGGGTTACCACGGGCACTGTTGCACAAGGGTGCGCATTTCTTGGTGACGGCTTTCATGTACTTCTCGGCGATTTTCATGCTGTTGGAGGCGGCGGTGCCAAACTTTACGCTGAGTAACGGGTTGCTGATGAAACTGGATACGTATACGTTTCTCTTCTTGAATCAGATTTCCAGCATTATCTTTGCGTTCATGTTGCTTGGAATGGCGCGTGGGATTCAAAATAAGGTGAAAAAGGCGTTTTGGCCGACGCTAGTGATTCTGGCAGTGGGAATTATTAACACGCTTATTCATGCGTATACGCTGAGCTTAGCGCTTTTCTTGGCGGTTGTTTTCTTGGCAGTGGTGCTTTCTCGGCACGAACTGTACCGCGAACAGTTACAGTACTCGCTCGCTGAAGTGGTTGTTGATACCGCCATTGTGGTGGGAATTGCTCTTTTGTACGTTGTCGTGGGGATTATCAACGCCCCGAGTACGCTGATTCATCATCACCATCCCCACCACGTACCGCTGCTACTACTGTTTCCGGCGCAGCGCGTGTGGTTATACGGGTTTGTCGGAATCATCATTGCCACGGTGATTTTGGTTATAATCATGAATTACCTGGCATCGGGGACTAATCCGTTCCAGCGTTTTGAGTACGACGAAGCGCGGATTAAACGCGTAATTAACATGTACGGGGGCAACGAAGTCAGCCACCTGGCCTTCTTGCAGGATAAGCACCTGTATTACTACACGGTTGACGGGGAGGATAAGCTCTTCTTTATGTATCAGCTTAAGGCAGACAAACTCATGATTATGGGGGAGCCGGTTGGGGACCAAGAGTACTTGGAAGCCGCCATTAGTGAGTTGATTATGGCAGCGGACCGGTATGGTTACCAGCTGGTCTTTTACGAAATTAACGCCCAGCTGACGTTGTTGCTGCATGAATACGGCTATGACTTCATCAAAACCGGCGAAGAGGGAGTCGTTGATCTTCCATCCTTTACGCTTGCCGGGAAAAAACAACGGGCGCAACGGGCCCTCATGCATAAGTTTGAGCGGGAGGGGTATACGTTTACGATGGAACCCGCACCCGTTTCCGCCCAGTTAATGGCCGAACTGCGGACGGTTTCAGATAGTTGGCTAGATGGACAGGTCGAAAAGGGCTTTTCGTTGGGGTTCTTTGACCCGCATTACGTGAACGAAGCACCGGTTGCCCTCGTGCGGGCGCAAGACGGGACGCTGGTGGCCTTTGCGACGTTGATGCCAATGGATGACGGCACACTCTCCGTTGACCTAATGCGTCATAGTAAGGATGCGCCGTCCGGCATCATGGATATGATCTTTATTAGTCTGTTTCAGTACGGGCAAAAGCACGATTATCAGCGGTTTAATATGGGAATGGCGCCCTTATCAAACGTCGGGGAATCGAAGTTTAGTTTCCTCGAAGAAAAAGCAGCCCATTTCATTTACGAGTATGGCTATAAACTGTACGGGTTCCAGGGACTTCGGGCTTATAAGAATAAGTACGTCACCCGGTGGCGGCCCAAATACACGTCGTACCGGAAGCGGAGCTCGGTGGCGATTACGATGTTGCAGTTGATTGCGGTGGTTAACCGCAAACGGCTCCAACAAGGCGCGCGTGCACCGCGGACGCTTCTGGTGCCCAAGTTTTTGCAGCGTTAATCAGGTATTTAAACAACCACGTAACCGATTACATTTATCCGGTAATTCGGGCGTGGTTTTTGTTATAATCAAAGAAAGGGTTACAGCTTAATCGGGGGTGTGAAAAATGCAATCAGTTCCGTTTCGGGCGGTCGCCGTTGATATGGACGGGACCTTTCTTGATGATCATAAGCGGTTTGACGAGGACCGGTTTGCCCGGGTCCTTGCGGCACTGCAAGAACACGATATTCAGTTTATTGTTGCAAGCGGGAACCAGTATGAGCGGTTGGCGCAATACTTTGCGGCGTTTCCGGCGGTAAGCTATGTTGCGGAAAACGGGGCGCACATTACCGGCCCCGGGATGGAGCCGATCCGCCACTTTGTTCCCGAAGACGTAGTGACTACCATTGTCACCCGGTGTCTTGACCTTGGGCTTGCGCCGATGGTGTGTGGGGTGCGGCACGCCTACGTTGCCCAGAGTGCCCCGGTGGTGCTCCGAAAGCGGGCGCACTATTACTGCCCGAACCTAGTAGAGGTAGGTGCGCTTGCGCCACTTCCAGAAAAAACCATTTATCAGGTTACCGTCAATGTTGCCCTTGAGGATGAACAGCGGGTGGTTGCCACGCTTACCAGGGGATTAAAACAGTGGGTCACGGCCTGTCCCAGTGGTAACGGAAGCATTGACCTGGTTGCCCCGATAGCAACGAAGGCGCAGGGGTTGGCGACGTTGTTGGCGCATAGTGGTCGGCAACTAGCAGACCTGATCGCATTTGGTGATGGTGAAAACGACCTGGAAATGTTACGAGCGGCGGGGATTAGTTATGCGATGGCGAACGGTAGTCCGGTAGTTCGGCGGACAGCCCAGCTAATTGCGCCGAATAACAACGAGGCGGGCGTTCTCCAGGTATTGGAACGGTATTTAGGATTGGATTAATAAAAAGGGACTGCGTTAAAAATGGCAGTCCCCTTTATTATTTTTGTCTATCCTGGAAATTAATGGTCAATATTAAACATCCGTTCGTTTTGGCCGCGGTGGCACTCCGCCTGAATGGTGACGTGGTTGATATGGTACTTCCGCCGGAGGAGCGCCCCAATTTCCTGGTACAGCTGTTCGGCTTCGCTCAAGCGAATATCGTCACAGTTGACGTGTGCTGAAAAAATAACCCGGTGCTCATCGATGGACCAGGCGTGAACGTGGTGAACGGCATTGACCTGGGGTAGGGCGGTGATGTCCCGGATGATGGCGTGGTAATCAAGCCGGGGCGCGCGCTGCATGAGAATGCTGGTGGTTTTTTGAATGATTGGCAGGGCCTCGTACGCGATGTAGAGGGCCACGGCTACTGAAACCAGCGGGTCTAACCAGTGAACGGGCCACACCATGAGAATTAATCCGGTGATGGTGACCCCAATTGAACTCAGTCCGTCCGCTAAGACGTGCAGGTATGTTGCTTTGATGTTAAGACTCGTTGTGCTGCCTGCGTGCAGGAGGGCCGCTGATACTAAGTTAGCGACCGTACTAATGATTGCCACTCCCGTCATTACTTCACCGTTTACGGAAGTGGGGTGTAACAGGCGTTGCAGGGCGGCCCCGATGATAAAGAGCGCCATGACAACAAGTAACCCCGCGTTAAGGAACGCCGAGATGATCTCCGCCCGACGGTAGCCAAAGGTTTGCTTGGCGGTACCGGGACGGCGCGCCAAGCAATGGGCCCCGTAACTAATGACAATGGTAACCGTGTCGCTGAGGTTGTGGCCGGCGTCAGCAAGTAGCGCTAAGCTTCCGGCGAACAGGCCCCCTAAGAATTCAAAAACGGTAATAAGGGCATTAAGTAGTGTTACCCCCAAAAAACGTGCGGGGTGCACGTCCTGATGATGCATGGTAAAACCTTCTTTCGTGTAAGTCTATTCCACGGAATATGATACGGGGTGGAGGGGAAAAGTTCAATGGCGACCCGGCGGAAATGGGGATATATGTGATGATTATCATTAATTTATATAGTTGTTAAATCCCTGAATAATTGCGATTTAAGCGTTGTTTATCCATAATTAATTAAAATATTCACAAATACCTTCCAGCGTGCTATACTAAGCGTATGGAAGCGGTTTTTTGCGTCCAAATTTATAAAAGGGATAGTGGTTAATATGAGTACACGCAGAAGTTTCACCGAGAAGGACATTACGAAGAAAAACCCAATTTTCTCCCGGATGCGGACGACGGTGGAAAGTGCGTTTTATGAAAATAACATGCATCATGTGACCGACGTTGCTTCGGCGTATTACTTGGCAAAAAAGGCGCCGAACACGATTGTGACGGATATTCCAATTAAACACACGGACGATCTGGGATTACCTTCTGATGCCGTGCAGCTGGTTGATAATCACGGGGGTGTGGTTGGCCGAACGGCGGCCGCCCGGCGGTTATTAAATGATCCGACGGTGGATGAGGATGAAATGATGAGCGTTTTGCGGGAGGCCATTTACGGCGGGCATGAGCATAACTTCTACAAGACCGATGTTTACGTGGGATTGGACGAAGACTTCATGGTGGGGGCCCACCTGGCCGTACCGGAAGGGTTTGAGATGAACTTGCTCTCGTACATGCTTAATTTCCAGCCGGTTACTGAGGAATACCGTAAACGCTACGCGAACTCCCGGCAGTACGATGAAGGGGACATCTACATTTACGCGAACCCGTACTGGCATGATGACCGCTTCCCACAGGGGTTAGCTTTGTTTGATCCGGAGCATAATGTTGCTGCTATCCTGGGGCTGCGGTACTTCGGTGAGCTTAAGAAATCAACCTTGACCCTGACGTGGGCCACGGCGCACCGGCATGGTTACACCGCGTGCCACGGGGGCGAAAAGGCGTTCCACTTTAAGGACAAGGATGATCGCGTCTTTGCCGTTTATGGCCTGTCTGGTTCCGGTAAGTCCACGCTGACGCACGCAAAGCACAACGGTAAGTACGACATTACCGTATTACACGACGATGCCTTCGTCATTTCCCGGGAAAACGGCTCGTCCGTTGCCCTTGAACCGTCGTACTTCGATAAGACCAACGACTACCTGCCGGGGACGCGGGAAACGACCTACTTCACCACGGTTATGAACTGTGGGGTAACAACGGATGCGGATGGCAAGCGGGTGCTGGTTACGGAAGACCTGCGGAACGGGAACGGCCGGACAATTAAGACGCGCTATGCCTCCCTTAACCGGGTGGACAAGGAACCTGCCCCGATTGACTCCATCTTCTGGATTATGAAGGACAACAGCTTACCGCCGGTTGTACGGCTAGAGGATCCGGCGCTGGCTGCTACGTTTGGGGCTACGTTGGCAACCAAGCGGTCCACTGCTGAAAACGTGGCTGATCACAATGCCCTTGTTATCGAGCCGTTTGCGGACCCGTTCCGGGCATACCCACTGGCCGAAGATTACCACGATTTCAAGGAGTTGTTCGCTAAGCAACACGTTAACTGTTACATCATCAACACGGATAACTTCTTAGGCAATGATATTAAGAAAGAAACGACGCTGGGGATTCTCGAAACCCTGGTGGACGATAAGGATCAGTGGCAGGCGTTTGGCCCGTTGCCTCATATGAGCTACATGCCACTGGACGGCTACGAGGTTAACTTTAATGATAAGGACTACGTTGAAACGCTAAAGGCCCGCTTCGAAGTGCGGTTGAACTGGCTCAAGCAGTATGAGCAGAGCCACGCCGGGGAACAATTACCAGCCGAGTTGTTGACAAGCTTGGCAACGTTAATTGATAAGTTATAATTCCCGAAAACCAGGGAGGTGCGGGGAGTTAATTTGACGATTAAAACGTTACTTGTAAAAAATAACGATTAAGTTTGTAATAAATTCGTTATAAAGTGTGCGGTTGCTTCCGGAATGGACTATAATAGAGACAGTCGATGACGGATAACGGTTTATAAAGTAAGGAGCGGTCGTATGGTAACGTTGTATGTTTCGCCAAGTTGTACGTCATGTCGGAAAGCACGGGCCTGGTTACAGGAACATGAAATTCCGTTCACTGAACGGAACATTTTCTCCGAACCGCTCACTGTTGATGAGATTAAGCAGATTCTTCAGATGACTGAAGATGGGACGGAAGAGATTATTTCGACCCGTTCGAAGGCATACAAGCAGTTGCACGTTGATTTGGACGACCTACCGATGGGAGAGTTGTTCGATATGATTCAGCAGAATCCGGGGCTTCTGCGGCGGCCGATTATTATGGACGAGAAACGGCTCCAGGTTGGCTACAATGAAGATGAGATTCGGCGGTTCTTACCGCGGGAAGTGCGGGCACTTGAATTACGGCAAGCACAGGAACTGGTCGAGTACTAATCGCTCAACGGTGACTTACCGTTCGAATGACGGGCGGACATGCATCATTGCATGTTCGCCCGTTTTTAGTCACTGAGTAGGGGACTTTCACCCCGACACAAAAACGGGTATGATGGGTACTAAGGAGATTGCGGACGGAAGGTGAGTTAGATGGAAGTCGAACGGGTCAATGAGCGCACGATTCGGGTGCTTTTAGGAATGGACGACCTCGAAGCGCATGACGTCACCGTGCTGGACCTTTTGGGAAACCAAAAGGAAGTTGAGCGGTTTTTTTACCAGATTTTGGCTGAGGTTGATACCAACCACGAGTTTCAGGATAACGATGCGGTGACGTTTCAGATCATGCCCAACCGGCACGGGCTGGAGTTATTCATCACCAAAGTGGATGTTGATGAGGATGGCAAGCCCAAGGATGAGCCGTTGTTGGGGGTACCACTGGCGGCAAATGACGCTGCCCATAAAGATTCTGGTGATGGCGATGTGCGCCGAACAACGGTGGCAGCTGACGAGGAGAAGTCAGCCACTTCTTTGACCCATGAACCCCATCATTTGGTGTATGCCTTTGCAACGTTTTCGGCGGTTCAAACGCTTGCTCAGGACATAGATGCGAGTGCAGTGGTATCGCACTTGTATGCTTTGGATGATCAGTATTACTTAGACGTGGTTGTCTACGACGACGTTTTGGGAACCACCGGGCTGGCCACCCTCCGGGGAATGCTAGCTGAGTACGGCGACCGGGCTGTCCGGCTGACTGGCGCCATGCTTCGGGAGCGGGGACGGTTACTCTTACGGGATTCGGCCCTCCAGCTGGTTCGGCACTATTTTCCTGTTGATTAATAAAAAATACGAAATTGACCGTCTCTTCGCCTATTTATGGGGTGAGGGGGCGGTTTTATGAACTGGGCATACGATAATCAGCATCGACTCATTACGGCTTCTCAAGCACAACCGAAGCAGCCGTACTGGTGCCCACGGTGCGGGGTAAGCCTGCACGTACGGCGGGGAAGGGTTAACCGGGCGTATTTTGCCCATCAGGCCCGGTCAACTGGCGTTGGTCGGGGAGAGACAACGCAACATGCGAGTGGTAAGCAGCAATTGGTCACTTTAGTGCGGCAAGCGGGGTATCCCGCCGTCCTTGAACGGTCCTTACCGGCTAGCCACCAGCGACCAGATATTCTGGTGGGGCGGTGGGCACTTGAGTACCAGTGTGCGCCGCTCTCTGTAGAGGCGTATTGTCACCGCATGCAAGGATACCAACAAGCCGGGGTCTTTGTGTTGTGGTTGTTGGGGTCCCGGTATACCCTTAGGCGGACCCTTTCCCGGCAAGTGGCCCAGTTTTTACGCTGGCGGCCCCAGTTGGGGTGGTACCTGACGTATTACGATGTTTCTCGGCAACGGTTAGGGGTAGCGTATGATTTATGGCAGGCGCCGTTTTTACCACTCCGGGTGCGGTGGTTTTGGACGAAGCGGTGGGATGAGTTCGTTACGTTTATGCGGACGCCGCGAACATTGCCGGTTCCGGTTGTTCCGGCGACCGCGATTATTCATCAACAACGGCAACTTAACTGGCGGTGTCAACAACCTGGATGGTGGCTCAGACGACTGCAGGTGCAATGTTACCAAGCGGGCGTGCCCCTGACAATGCTGGGGGCGTTTATTGGGCAGACATATGCTGCTCCGCTATACCAGCATGGTGGGTTGGAGTGGCGGGTAGCGGTGGCTCTCCAATGGCTTGGTCGGCCCCAGCTGTCAGTACGGTTGCGGGTGTGGCCGGGAATTACGGGGGCACAAGAAGCGATGGCCGCTGACTATCAGCGCCTGTTAACAGCACTTTCTCAGTGTACAAACTCCCCGCTAATCGGTAGAATAAAAGCAAAAAAGTAAGGACGTGATTTGATGGTTGTTGAGTTACCTTCACGGGCGGACGTCGCCCCGGAACTAAAGTGGGATTTAACGTTAATTTATGCAACGGACGATGCGGCCCAGCAGGCACTCGTAGCGATTAAGGAGCGAGCCGAAGCGTTTGGTCAGTATCAGGGGACCCTGCAGCAGGGCGGAGCGGCCCTGTTAAAAGCCCTTCAGGCGCTACTTGCACTTAACCGCCAGACGGAAAAACTGTACGTGTATGCTGAAATGAAAAACGATCAGGATACCACCAACGCTCAATATCAAGGGCTCTTTGCCCAGGTGGAACAGCTGATGACCACGGTGGCTCAGCAAACGGCATGGTTCCAACCAGAACTGGTCCAGCTCACGGACGCCCAGCTTAATCAGGCGTTGGCAGACGAACCGGGATTGCGGGAGTACCAGCACCTACTGGAACAATGGACGAGTGAACGGGACCATGTTTTACCGGTGGCGCAAGAGCACTTATTAGCCGGGGCCCAGTCCATTTTTGGCGGCCCTGAACGGATTTTTGGAACGTTAAGTAATTCGGACCTTGATTTGGGAACGGTGACGGACGCTGATGGGGTTAAGCGCCACCTGTCAGACGGGGTGTATGCCCAGCTGCTAGAGGCAACCGATCCGCGGGTTCGCAAAGAAGCGTTCACACAACTGTACCGGGTGTACCAGCAGTTTGCGGCAACGTTTGCGACGACTCTTGCCACCCACGTGCAGATGCACAACTATACTGCGCAAGTGCACCGTTACCCGGATGCCCGGACGGCCGCTCTGGCAGAAAACCACATTCCGGTTAGCGTGTACGACCAGCTGGTTGATCGGGTAACGGCCCACCTGGATTTACTCCACCGGTATGTCCGGCTGCGGCAACGGGTGCTGGGCCGGCCCGTTCACATGTATGACATGTACGTGCCGTTGACGGGGGAACCATCCTTAAAGTTTACTTACGATGAGGCTAAGGAAATGGCCCTCAAGGCGTTAGCCGTTTTAGGCGATGACTACTGCCAGCACGTTCAAGAAGCGTTTGACCGGCGGTGGATTGACGTGGTGGAGAGTAAGGGAAAACGGAGCGGGGCATACTCCAGTGGAATGTATGATACCGCCCCGTACATCCTATTAAACTGGCAGGACACACTGGAAAACCTCTTTACGCTGGTGCACGAGATGGGCCACAGCATGCACAGTTACTACACAACCCATACGCAACCGTATCAGTACGGGGATTACGCTATTTTTGTGGCCGAGATTGCATCTACAACTAACGAAAACCTGCTGACCCAATACTTACTGAAAACGCAAAAGGATCCGGCGGTGCGGGCATACGTGCTCAACCACTACCTGGATGGCTTTAAGGGGACGGTCTTCCGGCAAACCCAGTTCGCCCAGTTTGAACAGTGGTTACATGAACAGGACGCCGCTGGTCAGCCCCTCACAGCGCAGCGGATGGCTGAGTACTACGGCCAGCTTAATCAGAAGTACTACGGAAACGCCGTGGAAAACGATCCGCAGATTGCCTACGAGTGGACACGGATTCCCCACTTCTATTACGACTTTTACGTTTACCAGTACGCAACCGGGTTTGCGGCGGCCACCACGTTAGCCCAGAATATCTTGGATGACGACCCGCAGCACACAACGGCATACCTGAATTACCTCAAAGCTGGCAGCAGCGACTACCCGTTGAACGTGATGCGGCAAGCGGGAGTTGACATGACCCAGCCAGCCTACTTGGAGCGGGCGTTTACCGTCTTCGATGAGCGCCTCACCACCCTCGAGCAGTTACTTGGGACAGATGCCTAGTTTAGGGATGTTCTAAATTGCGCTTTTTGTTATGATTAGGATAACGGGTTTTGAGAGGAGAGATTCGTTAACTTGTAGGGGGGTAAACCAATGAATCAGGTAAGTGTTGCGGAACTTGTTGAAGCAAACAACCTCATTGTGTACTACGGCAAAAAGTTCTTAAAGGAGCGCTTTGTCACAACGAGTGATATTTCCCGGCCGGGGCTCGAGTTGACCGGCTACTTTGATTACTACCCGGAGGAGCGGATCCAGCTTCTGGGGATGAAAGAAATTTCCTATGTACAAAAAAAGCCGGCATCCGAACGGGCGCGGGACATCGAGCGGCTGTGCGGTCCGCACACGCCGTGCTTCGTCGTTTCCCGGATGCTGCCGGTACCCGCGGAGCTGGAAGATACGGCCCGGCGGCATCAGCTTCCAATCTTGCGGACTAAACTGGGCACTTCTAGGGTGTCCTCAAAAATGTCCAACTACCTCGAAGGGTGCTTGGCTGAACGAAAGTCAATGCACGGGGTATTGATGGACATTTACGGTTTAGGTGTGCTCATCACGGGGGATTCGGGGATTGGGAAGTCCGAAACCGCCCTTGAATTAATTAAGCGGGGGCACCGGTTGATTGCCGATGACCGGGTCGACGTGCACCAGCAGGACGAACAGACAATCATCGGGGAGGCGCCGAAGGTTCTTCAGCACCTCCTTGAAATTCGGGGGATCGGTATTATTGATGTGATGAACCTGTTTGGGGCCGGGGCGGTCCGCCAGTCCACGGATATTTCATTAATCGTTCACCTGGAAAACTGGTCCAAGGATCAGCAGTATGATCGGTTAGGAACCGGAGAAAAGATGGTGCCAATTTTTGAAGTGGAAATTCCTCAGATTACCATTCCGGTTAAGATTGGGCGAAACGTCGGCATTATCATTGAGGCGGCGGCGATGAATTACCGGGCTAAGATGATGGGTTACGATTCCAGCAAGGCGTTTGAGCAAAACCTCCGCGAACTAATTGCCCAAAACTCCGCGGTTGATAACCAGGATGACTAGCTTTAAAGAAGAGAGATGGAGAGAATGTTAGCTGCGTTAAACCCGAATGCCGTTCAGTTCGGGCCGTTTCGGATCCGGTGGTACGGCATTATCATCGCGTTTGCAGTGTTGTTGGCGGTGTTCTTATCAGTTCGGGAAGGCCGGCGCCGGGGAATTAAGGAAGACGACATCTACGACTGCTTGTTATGGGCCCTTCCGGTGGCGTTAGTGTGCGCCCGGGCGTATTACGTAGTCTTCCAGTGGAAGTATTATTCCCAGAACCTGGCACTGATTCCGTGTATTTGGGACGGCGGGATTGCAATCTACGGCGGGCTAATTGGGGCCCTCGTTACGTTAATGGTGTTTTGCCACCGGCGGCACATTAATTTGTGGTTATTACTGGACGTGATTGCCCCGACCGTTATTTTGGCGCAGGGGATCGGTCGCTGGGGGAACTTCATGAACCAAGAGGCCCACGGATACGCGACCACCCTGGCATTTTTACAAACCACCCTGCACCTCCCGCACTTTATTGTGAGTCAGATGTGTATTCACGGGGTGTACTACCAACCAACCTTTCTGTACGAATCGGTGTGGGATGTTTTGGGATTCATCGTGTTGATCTCCCTGCGGCACCGGAAGCACTTTTTTAAGTGCGGCGAGGTTGTTTTGAGTTACGTGATGTGGTATTCGGTTGGCCGGTTCTTCATTGAAGGAATGCGCACGGATAGTCTGATGTTAGGGCCAATCCGCGTATCCCAGTGGTTATCGGTGCTGTTTTTTGTGGGAGCTTTGGCGCTAATTATTTATCGGCGGCGCCGGCAGCCTGCTAATCCCTGGTACCTCGATCAAGGTGAGCAAAAGGCTTCCTAAAAGTAAGCTAAGCCCGTATAATGAGTAAGCAGTTTAGTAGGTAATAAGGAGGGTTTTGGAATGACAAAGGAATATGACGTTATTATTATTGGCGCTGGTCCGGGCGGGATGACCGCTGCTTTGTACGCATCACGGGCAAACCTGAAGGTATTGATGCTTGACCGGGGGGCGTACGGTGGGCAAATGAACAACACCGCCGCCGTTGAAAACTATCCGGGCTTTAAGTCCATTTTAGGACCGGATTTGGCTGAGGAGATGTACCAGAGTGCCACCCAGTTTGGGGCGGAGTACGCGTACGGAACGGTGACGGCGGTTAAACTGGCCGGGACCGACCGGATTGTGGTGACGGATGACGGGGAATATCATGCCAAGGCCGTGATTGTTGCTACCGGGTCTGAAAACCGGAAACTAGGTGTTCCCGGTGAAGAAAAGTACAGTGGCCGGGGGGTTTCCTACTGTGCCGTTTGTGACGGGGCCTTTTTCCGGGACCGGAACGTGACTGTCATCGGGGGTGGTGATTCCGCCGTTGAAGAGGCGATCTACCTTACACAGATGGTTAAGCACGTTAACGTTGTTCACCGGCGTGATCAGTTGCGGGCGCAAAAGGTGGCGCAGGAGCGCGCCTTCAAGAACGAGAAGATTGACTTTACGTGGCATTCCAACGTGATTGCCATCAACGGGGATGAGCAAAAGGTTACCAGTGTTACGGTAAAAAATAACCAGACTGGAGCAGAAGAAGAGGTCCCGACAGCGGGCGTCTTTATCTACGTTGGTAACGTGCCGATGACCGCCCCGTTTAAGGCGCTTGGCATTACCGACGAGCACGGTTGGATGGTCACCGATAACCGGATGCGGACGAAGGTTCCAGGGATCTTTGCAATCGGTGATGTTCGCCAGCACCAGCTTCAGCAGATTACCACGGCAGTTGGTGATGGGGGAATTGCCGGCCAAGAAGTCTTTAGCTACCTTCAAGAACTGAATTAGGATGAAGTTAATTAGTTAACGGCAAGGCGCTGTTAACTAATTTTTTACTAAACGATTGTGTATCCGCTTAACTGTGGTAAAATAGGGGCGGTGAATCGTACACTAGTATGATTTGAAAGCGAGGAGCTGAGATTTATGAGTTGGAAAAACACATACGAAGAATGGGATAAGCAAACGCTCGTGCCTGATTTGCGGCAGGAGTTAGATAGGATGAAGGGAAACGATGAAGCATTAGAGGATGCCTTTTATACGCCGTTGGAGTTTGGAACGGCTGGCATGCGCGGCGTTCTTGGTGTGGGAATTAACCGGATGAACGTTTACACCGTTCGGCAGGCCACGGAGGGGTTAGCAACCTTCATGGATACCCTGGATGAAGAAACTAAGCGGCGCGGGGTGGCAATCAGCTATGATTCCCGGCACCATTCCCAGGAGTTTGCGTTTGAATCCGCCCGGGTCTTAGGGGCCCACGGAATTCCAACGTACGTGTTTGAAAGTCTCCGGCCGACCCCGGAACTGTCGTTTACCGTCCGGCACCTCCACACGTACGCCGGCATTATGATTACGGCTAGCCATAACCCGAAGCAGTACAACGGGTATAAAATCTACGGTGAGGACGGTGCCCAGATGCCGCCGAAGGAATCAGACATGATTACCAAGTACATCCGCGCGGTCACTGATTTGTTTGCCATTAAGCTGGCTGACCAGGATGCCTTAATTGAGGACGGTATCCTGCAGGTAATCGGTGATGAGGTTGACCAGGCCTACCTGGCGGAGGTTAAGCAGGTAACGATTGATTCGGAACTGGTTGCCGAAGAGGGGAAGACGATGAAACTAATCTTCACGCCCCTCCACGGAACGGGTGCCATGATCGGGGAAAAGGCACTCCGGCAAGCTGGCTTTGAAAACTTCACGATGGTGCCACAACAAGCCCAGCCGGATGGCGACTTCCCGACGGTGGTAAAACCAAACCCGGAGGACCCGGAGGCCTTTAACTTGGCGATTGAACTGGGGAAAAAGGAACAAGCCGACCTGTTAATTGGGGTTGACCCGGATGCTGACCGGCTTGGAGCGGCAGTCCGGCAGCCCAACGGCGAGTACCAGCTGCTGACGGGGAACCAGATTGCAGCGGTCATGCTGAATTACATTCTAAAAGCGCGTAAGAACGCCGGTACACTGCCGGCCAATGCGGTGGCCGTAAAGTCCGTTGTTTCTAGTGAATTTGCGACGAAGGTGGCTGCCAACTACGGTGTTGGGATGATTAACGTATTAACCGGCTTCAAGTTTATCGCCGAGCAGATTCACAACTTTGAACTGCACCATGACCACACGTTCATGTTTGGGTTTGAGGAAAGCTACGGTTACCTCGAGCGGCCGTTCGTCCGGGACAAGGACGCCATTCAGTCACTGGTTATGCTGGCGGAAGTGGCGGCGCACTACAGGAAAGAGGGTAAGAACCTCTACGACGGGCTGCAGGAGCTCTTTGCTGAATACGGCTACTTTGCTGAAAAGACGATTGCCAAGACGTTTGACGGGATTGAAGGGGCCGCTGAGATTAAGAACCTTATGACGAAGTTGCGGGAAGAAAGCCCGGTTGACTTTGCCGGCGTGAAGGTTGCGGCCGTTGAAGATATTCAGGCGGGGACCAAGAAGTACGCTGACGGGCGGGTCGAAAAGATTGACCTGCCGCAATCCAACGTGCTGAAGTACTACCTAGAAGATGAAACGTGGATTGCGGTACGGCCGTCCGGAACGGAACCGAAGATTAAGTTCTACATCGGCACGCAGGCGGACACACAGGCGCAAGCGCTGGAGAAACGGGATGAGTTTGAGAGCGCCATTAACGCCTTTATTGCCGGGTAGGAATAACTGAATAACTGAGTTTAGCACCCCCAAGGAGGACTTTTTGGCTCCTCCTTGGGGGTTTTATGATGAGCGCAAAACACCGGTTGGGGTTACTTTACCCGAAAAAACGCGAATGTTCTGGGTAAACTAGGGGGTAAATGTCAGTTCGTTTTTCATATGTAGTAGTTCCGGTGAATACCTGACATAGCAATCATTGCACATAAATATTAATGAATTTTATCAATCATATTGACATACAAACTATTGAAGAATACACTACTAGTGCAGTGTTACTTTTTTTTTTTTAGGTAGACTAAGGAGGATAAATTTATGGCATTAATTAAAATGACGCCAGAGCAGATGCAGCAGTACGCAACAAAGTACGGTCAGAGTTCCCAACAGATTTCCGACATGCTGGGACAATTAAAGTCGCTCCAGTCACAGATTTCCGCTGACTGGCAAGGGCAAGGGTTTCAGCGGTTTGACCAGGAATTCAACCAGCTGTGCCCGAAGATCCAGCAGTTCGCTCAGCTCCTACAAGAAATTGATCAGAAGCTGAAGCAGTCCGCTCAGGCAATGAGTGATACCGACCAGCAGATTGCTTCGCAGTTCAACTAAAACGCGGGGTTATCAGTTATGCTGACTGGTAGCCCTTTTTTTGGTGAGGTGGAAACATGAAAAAACAAAGACAACATAATTGGCACGTTCTAATCGGCGCGGTGGGATGCCTCGCGTTGATTTTAGGGGTCGTTTTCGTTGGCGGCCGGGCGCTGAAGCAAAATAGTAATCTCCGGACGGCCCGCGGAAGCCAGCCCATCCGGATTGCGTTCGTTAACGAGGATAACGGCGTAACGTACCGGCACGTCCATTACAACTTAGGAAAGGCCTATATCCAAGGAATTGGGCACCCGCGCGGTGAACAAGTTGTGGCGGTGCCACGGGACGTTGCTGAAAGTGGGTTGAAAAACAATAGTTTCCAGCTTGCCGTCTTTGTACCGACGAACTTTTCGGCGCGGATTATCGACGTTGATAATCCCAACCCGCATAAGGTGAAGGTACAATACATAATCAATGCCAAGTCGACGGGGGAGAAGGTGCGGTGTAAGGAAGCCGCCCAGCAGATTGTTACCGGGTTGAACCAGAAACTAGTGACAATTTATGACATGGGAATTTTAAGTAACCTGTATGATGCCCAACAACGGGTTGCCGGCATTTATGCCCGGCAAGGACGGTTAGCCCGGAATTACGATAACCAACTCGCCGCCCCGATTGCGGCATTTAGCCAGGAGTTTCCGGACATTAGCGGGGGCCTCCGGCAGCTCGCCCAAACTAATCAGGCAACCCAATCCCAGTTTGCTCAGCTAGAACGGGCTCAGACTGCTGCGCAAGCCAACCAGATGCAGGCCATGCAGTCACAGCTGGGTAAGGTCATGCAACAGCAGCAAGCTAACCAGCAAAATGCGGCGAAACTCGCCCAGCAGGCGCTTCAGGCAAAGAACCAGCAGGGCAATCAGCAGTTATTGCCGCTGATGCAGCAGATGATTACTCAGGACCAGCACCTGCAACAGACCCTCCAGCAGCCGGCGAATGCTGGGCAGCTTCTGACAACGTTTAACCACTATACGCAGGCGTACGATCAGTTGTGCCAGCAATTAATTACCAACATTAATAACCAAAAGAAGCAGGATGATACGATGGGTAAGCAACTCCAAAACGAGGTGCAGCAGCACTACGCACCGGGGTTGACGGTTGGTACTTACCTGCAAAAGGAGGATCCGCCGCTCTACCAGCAATTAATGAAGCAGGCGCAGGATGTCAGCACGGTTCAGACGCTGGAAGACCAATTGCCGTACACGAGTCTGCCAGAGAGCGTTACCCAACACCTACCGGCTAGTGACGTTCAGCAGATGCAGACGGCCATTCAACAAATTAAGGCGGCCAATACCCGAATGAAGGATGCCGGGTTGGCGGTGAAGTTTACCGGCAACTCAAGTGCCCAGCAGGCCTTCAGTCAGGCGCTGGCGGATAGTAAACACCAGCAATCCCAGCAGCAGACTGTCACAACAACATTAGCGGTAACGGGGACAAAAAACATGAAGAACTCCGAACTGACGGTGCAAGTGCCCGCTCAGTGTCAGGTTGTGGGCACCCAGGGGCTTCAGGCACACGGGGGGAATTGTTATCAGGTGACGGACCCGCAAACCGTGCACCTGAAGTTGCGCTATAACCCGACAAAGGTGAACGGGGACGACCAGGTTAAGCTGACGTACCACCACACGCAGGACGATCCGGCGAAGGTGACGGTGCTGGACGGTACGCAGGTGACGGGGGGAACCCAGCCGGATGCGGATAACAAGCAAGCCAACCAGTCACAGGATTCCCAAAAGAACCAATCAAGCCAACAGTCCAATGGTTCAGCGCAGTCCCAGCAAAACAATAATTCTCAAAATAACAATCATGCTAATAACCAAACGGCGGCGAACGTTCAGGTGAAGACGCATACGCAAACGGTGTCAAACGACCAGGAGCGTGCCATGACGGTTAGCTTTAACCTGGCACAACTTCCGCAAGTGGCTAGCACCAAGCAGCTTGCTAAGCTGGACGGGCAGTGGTTAAGTGCCTACCAGAACGCAGCGACGGCTGCACAAAACCGGGCTAAGCAAGCGGATCAAGGGGCGATCCACAAGATGATGAACGAGAACATGGGGAAGAACCTCCAGCAGTTCTTACAGAAGGAAAGCCAACAAAACGACCAGCTCCTTGACCAGGAGCTGACAACGCTCCAGCAGCGCGACCAAACGGTTAAGAAGAACCAACAAAAGTACGAAAAGCAGCTTGGCGGCATAGGGAAGAACTCCCAGCAACTGTTAAAGCAGGTTAACCAGCAGCTCCAACAGTTACAGCAGATGCAGGATAGTCTCAATCAGAAGGCAAATGCAGCCGTGCCTGCCGCCTCCACCCAAGCCCCAGCAAGCAATGCCAATGGTGATGAAGCCACTGCGAGTGCCCCGAAGCAGGCGGCCAACCTTGCTCAGGCATCAGGCAATACCGCCAACCAGGCGGGTAATGACGCCCAGGCATTTAGCGGCGCTTATGACGGGCTCAACGGACTTAGCCAGGAAATTGCCCTTGTGCAGGCCAACGGGAAGGGGCTGAAGGGCCGGTCAATGAACCTCCAGCAAGCCTTCCGGCACGACCTTGCCCGGAGCGGCAACTTTGAGCAGGCGTTCATGCAGGTGTTAAACGCGGCCTACCAAAACGGGGTGCCGAACAGTAAGTTGATGCACTTTATTGCTAACCCCGTTGCTGGTGATGGGGACGTGGAATTATCCGGCCACACCCAGCAGTACAACATGGGGTTATGGACGATTATCATGGCCGTTGTGGCGTGGTTCATCGCGTATGCCGGGGAAACGCTCCGCTTCTTGACGGCCGGAAAGTACTTCTCGGCATGGCAAACCCGTTTGGGCGAACGCAGCCGGAAGCTAATCTTTATTGGCGGCGCTAGCTTGATTAGTGGGGGAGTGATTGCCCTTGTGGCCGGCCCCCAATTCCCGTTAGTCGCAGCTAACCGGTTACCGTGGCTACTTTCAGGCGTGATGTTAACGGTAACGCTCGCTTTGATCGCGGATGCCCTGTTACGCTATGGCGGCATGGGCGGTACGGCCCTTGGGATTGCTGCCTTGATTAACCTCATTATTAACCAGGCCCAGTTGGTTCATGGCGGCCTCTTAGCCCACCTTAACTGTCTAGCGTTAGTCGGCCACCAGTTGCTGAACGTTGTGTTGATGAATACCAGTGACGTGGTGCTTGGGTTGTTATGCATGGCCATGGTCAGCATCGGCTTGGGCTGTGTACTCCTGTGGGGACCAGAAAGCGGGTGGCACCGGCGTGCGGTTATTAAATAAACAATTAGTTGTGGTCCTTTGTGGCCTGGGGGTACTCGGAAGTGGGGTGCCGGCCGTTCAGGCCGCTCCCTCCAACCAGCAACTCAACTTACCCCTAAACCAGGTGGGACAAAACCACCAGCGCCAACAGACCCGGAATGAAAACACCCAGTTATTCCAGACGGACCGGGTGGGGGATTTGGCTCAAACCAGGCACCGGTTACTACGCCAGGGCCGCCGGACGGTCTTCACTAAAAACGGGCGGCTGCCCAACCCGGTCAACCAGGCGAACCTGTTTCGCCGGCCGGGCAAGAAGACAACCGCTCCGCATTACGCCCCAACAAGTAACCAAGTGACGATTACGCACCGGGGGCAACTGCCGTGGTTGTGGTTGGTGGCCGGAGGGGTCGTGTGTGGCGCCGCCGGAATTTCGGGACACATGATATGGAGGGAACAGCGTGAACAACACAGTCGCAATTAGCGTTGAATTACCAGACCAGCGCCGGGTGGACGTGCAGGTGAACCCGCACATTCCGCTCAGCCAGCTGGTGGATCAGTTGGTCGCCATTTACCAACTACCCCCCCGGCCCTATACCGTGCAGGTCACAACCCAGCAACGGTGGCTGCGCGGCTCCCGCACGCTGCAGGAGGCCCAAATTACGACGGGGGATGCCTTACGATTACGGGAGGACGAACATGCAAGCAATTAAGTACCACTTTGATCACCAGGAATACGGGTATGAGTATGATGACCACCAGATTATTCAAAGCATTAGCCGGGCCGAGGTGACGGCCAAGGATGCCGATGAACTCTTAGTCGTTGCTCCCGCCCACGACCTCTTCTTACCGGTCGCGATTGGCTGGGAGAGTGACCGGGTAACGCTGACCAGTGACCGCATGCCGGGGCGTTTTATTCAGGACGTGCCGGCGTGGACGACTGCCATGAAGTTGCGCTTACTGGTCAACTTGTTACCGGTGCGGGATCTCTTATTAACCGGTGAACTGACCACCAACCTCCACCCGCATAATATTTATTTGGATGCAAATAACGTGCCGCACCTGCTGTACCGCGGGATTCCGGAGAAGATGCCGGGTGCGGCCTTAACGGATGCTGAACTAGTGCGCCAGTTCCAGTGCCTAGCTGGATCCCTCTTTACTGGGCGGTCGTTTGACGACTTGTACAACGGCCTGTTAGCGGAAGGGGCCAAGCAAAGCCAGTTCATGTTGGACCTCCTCCAGATGACGACGATGACGGACATGGCCACCTTCTTAAAAAAGCAGGCTGCCCAGGCCGCAACGACTGAAGAGCAGACGATGGTCCGGGTTCCACGGAAACGGTACATGGTGGCACGCCAGCTGGCTTTGTGGTTAGGAGTGGCGTGCGTGCTACTACTGATTCCGTTGGGTTACCTGTTATTAAGTAAGGTGCCAACGGATAACGCGTGCCTGGCGGCCGACCATGATTTTCAGGCGGAGAATTACGACCAAACGATTAAGGATCTCCAGCACGTTAAGCTCCAACACCTGCCGCAAACCCAAAAATACGAACTAGCCCGCGCTTACATTGCGGACAAGGGGTTTAACCACACCCAGCGGGCGAACATCTTAAAAAACGTGACGTTAAATGCTTCTTCGACATACCTTAACTACTGGATTGAGGACGGGCGCGGGCAACTAGATGATGCCCTGGCTACGGCCAAACAGCTGCAAGACACCAACCTGATTATGTACGCGCTACTCGGAAAGATTGATGCGGTCAAGCAAGACAAGCACCTGTCCGCCCAGAAGCGCGAGCAGCAGCTTGAGAGTCTCCAAAAGCAGTACACGCACTATCAGCAGTTACAAAAGAAACACCACTAAGGAGGAATTGGCTGATGGACATCCGGGATTTTTTTACCACCACCCACATCATCATCGCAAACCGGCCGGGCGCCGACGTGCAGGTGGCCGATGAGGTCGAACTCCAACTAACTAAACCGACGGTGCAAGCAAACTGGACGCTACATATTCTGCGGGGTGATGTGGCAGTGAACTACTTTGTGCCCCAGGAACGGACGTTGCCGCTGGGGGCAGGAAGTGTTCTGCAGTTTGGGACCACGACACTCGTGGTGTACCCGGACGAGCTGCAGGTGCTGGCGGGTCAAATTAATAGTCGCCTGACCCGGATTAAGACGTCCCACCACGCCTTACCGGCGAACTTTCCGGAGTACCACCGGGCCCCGCGGCTGATTAAGCGGCCGCCGACCACCAAGATTACGGTGGACAACCCGCCGGCTCCGGTCACGAAGAATAACCAGGGGCTGTTACGGTCGGTGGTGCCGGCACTTGCCATGGTCGGTGTCAGCATCGTCATGGCGTTGATGCGGGCCAACGGGATGTTCATGTTGTTTTCGGTGGCGACTACTGGGGTAACGGTTATCTTCTCGATTGTGGACTACTTCCGGAACCGGAAGGATTATAAGAAAAAGCGCCGGGCCCGGAAGGCTAAGTACCTGGCGTACTATGACGGAATGGTGAAACAGATTTACGGGGCCCAACGCGCCCAGCGAGCCGCGTTGGAATACCACTACCCAGACCCGGCCACCGTTCACCAGATGGCGGTTAAGTACAGCCCGCGGATCTACGAGAAGCGGCCGCAGGACTTTGATTTTTTGACGTACCGGTTAGGCTTTGGAACCGTGGCGCCGTCCGCGCCCGTTGAACTAGGAAACAGCGGTACGTTGAATTTAGACGACGAGTTAATCGCCAAGGCGTACCAGCTGGTTCAACAGAGTCAGCACTTACCCCAGATGCCGATTACTACGGATCTGGTGCACGGCCCCGTGGGGTACGTGGGGCCCAAGAAGATTGTGGTGGAACAGCTGCAGTGGATGCTGACGCAGATTGCCACTTTCCATAGCTACCACGACGTGCGCTTCATCGTGGTCTTCAACGAAGAAGACTACGACCAGTGGGCCCCGTTGCGGTGGTTGCGGCAGCTCCGGATTCCAGAACTAAACATGTGGGGGCTGGTTTACAACCGGCAAAGCCGGGACCAACTCATGAACTTCCTCCACCAGGTAATGAAGGAACGGCAAAACGAAGTAAATACAACCGAAGAAGGTGAAAGTGCCCCGCTGTTTAGCCCGCACTACGTGCTGGTCGTGGTGGATGAAGACCTCATCTTAGACCACGCCATCATGGAGTTCGTGGGTGGTGAACCGGAGAAGTACGGGGTCAGCCTGGTCTATGTCAAGGACGTCCTCAGTCAGTTACCAGAAAACATTACGACCGTTGTGGACATGCGCGACCGCCAGACCGGGGAGTTGGTGATGGAACGGGGTGAACTGAAGCAGCAACGCTTCCACCTTGACCACCTCACCGCCGCCATGCGGGACCTCATTCCGCGTAAACTGGGCGGGCTGGAACACCAGGAAACCCTGCACAGTTCGGTGCCAGACCAGGTCACCTTCTTGGGCTTGTACGGGGTGACAACCATTGACGAGTTGCACATTCCGCAGCGGTGGCAGGAACACTCGCCGTATAAGTCACTCGCAGTGCCACTGGGAGTAAGTGGGCCGGACGAACAGGTCGCCTTAGACCTGCACGAACGGGCGCACGGGCCCCACGGGTTGATTGCCGGGACGACCGGGTCCGGGAAGTCCGAACTCATTCAGAGTTACATCCTGAGTCTGGCGGTTAACTTCCACCCGTACGACGTGGCCTTTTTGCTGATTGATTACAAGGGTGGGGGGATGGCTAACCTGTTCCGGGACCTCCCGCACCTGGTTGGCACCATTACCAACCTGGATAAGGCGCAGAGTATGCGGGCGTTGGAATCAATTAACGCCGAATTGCGCCACCGCCAGGAACTTTTCGCCAAGTACGACGTCAACCACATCAACCAGTACCAGAAGCTCTTTAAGGACGGGACGGCCACCGAGCCGATGCCGCACCTGTTCATGATTTCTGATGAATTCGCTGAACTCAAGGCCGAACAACCCGAGTTCATGGACGAACTGATTTCAACGGCCCGGATTGGGCGGTCCTTAGGGGTGCACTTAATCCTGGCAACGCAGAAGCCGGCCGGGGTGGTGAACGATCAGATCTGGTCAAACTCCAACTTCAAGATTTCATTGAAGGTGTCGGATAAGGCCGATTCCCAAGAAGTCCTCCATACCCCGGATGCCGCGATGATCACACAGCCCGGCCGGGCTTACCTGGAAGTGGGGAATAACGAACTGTACGAACTCTTCCAGAGTGCTTGGAGTGGGGCCGATTACCGGCCGGAACAGGCGGGCCAGCAGACCGAACAGTACGTCATCAAACGCTTGGATAAGATGGGCCAGCCGCACATCATCAGTAACGACCTGAGTGGCTTGGACCAGCAACAAGACGTTAGCGCAGCGCCGACCCAGCTCGAAGCAGTAGTGGCTGACGTGGCCGCCACCTTTAAGGCGACGGGCGACGCCCCACTGAAGCAACCGTGGTTGCCGCCGCTCCGGGAGCGGATCATGGTTGATGAACTGCGGGAGTTAGACCGGCAAACCGCATGGCAGCGGGATAAACAACCACTGACAGCAGTCATTGGGCAGGTTGATATTCCAAGTCAGCAAGCGCAACGTCCGCTGACCCTAAACCTGAGTGAAGACGGGAACGCCGCCATCTTTGCGGCGGGGGGCTACGGAAAGTCGACGCTGGTTCAAACGCTGGTGATGGAACTCACTCGGAGTCATACGCCAGAGCAGTTGAACTTTTACCTGTTGGACTTTGGCACGAACGGGTTACTGCCATTGAAGGATTTACCACACGTTGCGGATACGATAACCTTGGGTGAAGATGAAAAAATCCGGAAGATGATCGTTCGGATTAACCGCCTGATTAAGGAACGGCAGGCGCTGTTGAGTGAAGCGGCGGTTGCTAACCTGGCCATGTACGAGGAGAAGACCAACCAGGTTATTCCGGACGTGGTCGTAATCGTGGATAACTTCGATAGTGTCGGTGAAATGAAGTTTGGGGAGCAATTCCTAAACGCCGTCACGAAGTTAGCCCGGGAAGGAAGCAGTATTGGGCTCCATCTGGTAACCACGGCTGCGACTGCACGGGCGCTGCATAACACACTGTTGAATAACATTAAGCAGCGGCTTATGTTACGGCAGAATAACCGGGACGACATTATTGAACTGTTAGGTGCCACGAAGATGCCGCTTGAAGACATTCCAGGGCGGGCACTAATTAAGACCGATACGGCCGTCCGGTCCTTCCAGGTGGCTCTCCCGGTTGATGGGGAAACCGACCTAGAAGTGGTTAACCACCTGCAAGAAGAGGTAGCCCAGATGAATAAGGATTGGATCGGCGAACGACCAGAACCAATCCCAATGATGAAGGACCAGTTAACCGCCGATGAATTCTTCGACCGGAAAGATGTTCAGCAAGTGCTGGCAGCCGGCAAGTTACCATTGGGGCTGGACTACGAAGAAGTTAAGCCGGTGGTTTACGATCCGGACGAAGCGGGGAACATACTGTTAGTTGGAGAACAGCGAAAGCCATTTAATATATTAAAGAAACATCTTATAGCTTCGATTCTAAAGTGCCAAAATATTAAGTCAGTATTTATAGGCACATCACACGAATATGCAAGTGATGGGTTCGACAGAGTAATCTCTAAGATGGAGGAAGTAAGAGAATTCATTGAAAGCTTGCTCAAAATAATGAGGAAAAGAATGATTAGTAACGATAAGAGTCAGTTTGAATGGATTTTTATTTACATTGACGATTCAAGTGAATTCGTACAACAAGGTAATATATCTATGAAAGAGTATGAAGATATATTGAAGAATGGAATCGACGTTCATGTTACATTGTTAATTGCTGGAGAGAATCAGCAAGTTACTGTTAATCGGATGGATGAAGGGGGATTGTATCATAGGTTAATTAAGACGATGACGATGACTATTCGTAGGCAGGAGCAACGGCTTATGGATGTGTCATTTGACCCGAATGAGGAGCCTTTAAAAAAGGGCGATGCATATTATGAACTTGATAGAGAGTTCGTAAAGTTTAAGATTCCCGAATTATAGAGAAAGGAATGATAGTTTTGAGTAAAATTTCAGTTAGCCCAGATGGAATTATGAGATTGTCAACGCAAATAAAAAGTGCGGGTTCTAATCTAGAAAACAAACGTAATGTTATTAAGGATAATGAATCCACTTTAAAAGGAAGCCGTCATGCGGTAAAGGTAATAGATACGTTAAACGATATGTCGGAAGGGTTATCAAAAATGATTGATTCTTACTCACAAGCATTGGAATCTTTGGCGCAATCTTTCAAAAATGTTGATAGTGAAAATGCTCAAAGATTTAAGTAACAGGTATAACTATGGATGCAAAACAAGAATATTTAAAAAAGAAAAGAGTTCTGTTTGAAAAACAAGAAGAATTATGTAAAACGCAAAAACGAATAAATCATACGATAGATGAAATAGAGTCCTGGTATAAGCACCAAACTAAATTGCAAGATGAACTTTTGGAATATTCTAAGGGTAGTAGTAGTTCAATGTTTTTTGATGAATGTAACATGGAATTAGCTCGGTCTTATAAGTCTGCGAAAATTAAAATGGATGAATTGCTATCGAAAATCAATAAACAATTAGAAAATAATGAACAAGAAGTTAATGATATTAGGATTGAATTTGAAAAAGGGGATATGAATCAAAATGTCAGTGAAGATGGAACTAGGTAATTCTAAAAGTCAGGCAGCGAGTTGTGCGCATGCTGCACAAACGCTGATTTCAAGTTTAAGTGATTTATCAAAAGCAGTCGAGCAAGTAGAGGGGCTTGGAGATAGTTTAAAGGGGTTGGGAGCTACCAATGCTAAAAGTTATGCTATTGAACATGTGGTTCCAACGATTCAGGCGGGTGTTTTATTAGTAGATAAAATCATGCGGGCAGTTACAAACTTGCCTGAAAAGTATGTACAAACTGTTGATAGTAAAAGTCATGATTCGGATAAATTAGAGGAAAAAATTAGGGAAATTAAGAATCAGATTACAAATTTAGATCATATTGCAGAGAATGCAAAGAATATACCAGGAGCGGGTGGACTTTTAGGCTTTATAAAAAATGCGAACAATTCGAATAATATGCAAATGACGCGTCTAAGGGAAATATTAGACCATTTATTAGGCTTTGATGCTGTATCGGATTCATTATTTGATGAAATTGGAGACTTAAAAAAAGCGTTTGATACAGGAGTGAGCCAAGTTTGTCACGGCTTTATTTGTAATAGTCAAAGTGGGGGTGGATGTTTTGACATGAAGCAATCTATAAGTTGGGAAAAATATGTTCGAAAAGAATGGAAGAATTTTGATAAAACTCCCCAAAATCAATCTGATGGTCTTTCATGGAAAAATATAAAAGGTTCGATTAAAGGAACGTTGGTCGGATTTCTGGGACCATATGTAAGTGACAAAATTCAAGATAAATTGGAAGATGTCGTATTTAAAGGTGGAGCAAAAGCATCGGGATTTATTAGGGATTTATTCCGGTCTAAAGCTATTGCAAATATTATCAATGGCTCTGGAAATAAATATTCAGAAAATATTGATATATCTTTGTCAAATGCTTTTGAAACATTACGAGGCGGATTAGAAAATCTTACTGTGGTTAAGGATGCATATGATGGTTTTAGAACTTTAGATCATAGGGTTATTTTGATAAATATGGGCTTTGATTCTATTAAGCAAATACCAGCTGATCATAATACTTTATTTGATGCAGGATATAAAGGTGTAGTTGACGGTACTATAGATTCTATCGTACCGCTGGCTAATGCGACAGGAGATTTAACACATGGTCATGTAAAGGGAGCGATAAGAGAAATGATCAATTCCAAAGAAGCTGATGACTTAGATGAAAAATTTAATAATTGGTATGATAAAAGTGTTAGACCAGAAAAGCAAAAAATAAAAGCAATCAATAATCGTGCAGTGATTAACGGATATGTAAAGTAGAGGGATTAATATGGATTTATTGGCATTAGGTAGCATTATTACTTTGAAAAAAGATAGCGGAAATACAAAACTTATGGTTGTAACTAGGGGAGCTATCACGAACGTTAATGGTGAAGAAGGATTTTTTGATTATGCCGCTGTCATTTATCCTATAGGAATTGTGGATAATCAACTGTATTTTTTTAATAATGAAGATATTGGAAAGATTATTTTTAAAGGGTTTTCGGATGAAGACGATAAAAAATTAACAAGTAAATTACTTAGTAGAATGAAAAACGATCAGATTATGCATCATTCGGTAAACAATGTGGAGCATCAAGAGGATTTATCGATTCTTTTGGATAAGAAAGAGAGGCAAGAGTAATTGATTTACGAAAAGGGGCGGGTAACTTTCAAAAAGGCGTTGTGTCATCTCATACAAGGAGCCTTCAACTTTATTGGAAGAACGACGAGAAGAGGGTATGCTTATGGAGTTGTGTCTTTATTCTTCGTTGTGGTGCCAGTTCTTAGGGTAATTTATAGTACGGTTTCTAATTCAATCGTTATGAATATATTGGAATTCATTGTATTTATATTATTTTATACGTTAACAAGTCGGCGAATGTTTGATATTGGTTTTAGGTTGTCAGCAATCGTCATATTTTTGATTGTTAGCTTATGCGGCGGAATTTTATGGTTTGTGATGTTTTTTGGATGTGTCTTTTTACCAACGGATACTTTTTTAATTAAAAACACAAATTACTCTAATTTCAGGCGGATATATTGTCGTAAAAGTAATGAGGTGCTAGCTTCCGAGGAGGTTGATAGTCATGAAAAATGATTCTTTACCAGTAGGAACAGTGGTTATTCTTAAGCATGATTACTATTTTAGAGAGTATATAATTATGTCAAACGACGGAGAAGAATATACGTTATGTCGGTATGCTAGAAAGGCCATTACTAATATGACTCGTAAAGTAAGAAAGACGACAATTGGGGCGATATGTTCATTAGGACGAAAAGAATAATTGATATTAAAGGAGTAAAGACGTCTTGGAAACGGCAAATGCTAAAAAACGTAGTGATGGATTAAGTATATTTTTTATTGAAATTTATGGGCTGTTTACTCTTGCTTTAATCGTCTCATGTATGGCATCTTGGTTGACTGTTAGATATTACAATGGGTTTGATAACTTAATAAATAAAAGTCCATTATTATCGTTGTTAGCAATAATTGGTGTAGTTTTTTTCTCCAGCGGATTACATTACGGCAAAGAGCGTTCATGTATTATAGGCGTTTCATTGTTGCTAGCCTGTTCCTTTTGTACAGGGGTAGTGTTTAGTTACTGTTCATTTAAGTACACCAATATAAATATAACGATTGCGTTTTTATCGGCTTGTATTGAATTTACAGTATGTACAATCCTTGGACTAATTAAACAGGATTTGTCGGATTATACACCTCAATTAATTGCAATGCTTATTTCATCATTGGTAGTTACTATCATTAATCTCGTCTTAGAGAATAGGTTGATTGATCTTGTTTTATCATTTATTGGCATTGGTGTATATGGGTTTTTATCCATGTACGAGGTTAACATGTTGAAAAATAATTATTTGAAGTACCGTGATTCGGTAAGGAGGGGATGGATTGTATCTGTAGCGGCGATGGATCTATTTTATGCATTTGTAAATATATTTTTGAATATTTTAAGCATATTGGACCCTGATGCTGAAAATGATGATTAACCCTTGTATGAAATTGACGATAAGGGGATTCAGTTACCCGCTGATGATCCCTATCTTTTTTACACGCTATGGATAGGGTTGGGATATTATTATCATGATTTCTGTAGGATTGACAGTTACTTTATTGGTGTATCACCGAAATAGGCTTAGGAAGGTGCAAGTTTTCAAAAAGAGACGAGCGGTTATTCATGCCGATCGTTCTGAAGTAATTGCTCGTAGTGTTATGGGGGCATTTCTTTTTTGGTTCTTATTATTCTTTTTTATTGTGGAAATATTTGATAATAATCTACTTGCGGAGTTTTTTGCTGGATTATTATTAGCTTTGGTATTTCATATGTACGATTTATCGGCGTTTAATGTTGGTGATGTTCAGGTTGAGTTTCTTGATGAAGGGGAATCTGCGAAGAAACAAAAATAATTACCATTAGGGTTAATTTGGAAGGAAAGGTAATGAAACAAAAAGCATATGTAAAGGGAAATAAAAATTTCCTAGGAACGATTATTCTCGAATCGGGAGAGCAATTTAATTTTGTTAGCGGGCAGCGTTTTTAATATTTGATGTTCCCGTTTCTCCAATGGGTAATGCCGGTTTATTGTTGGAAGGGAAGTGATGATGTTAATCAGAACGTTGGTTTTAATAAGCCATTAGTAATCTTTCTTATTTGTTTGATACCGATGAATATAAATAGAGGGGTGGTTTTCCCGCTTTCGTTCTATATTTCTCCGGTATTAAGTATTGGAGCCGCACTGATTATTGGAATTGTGTTCTTAGAGTACTTGGAACGAAAGTTTAGGGTTCCACGGAATGTTATCCTATATAAGATACAAATTTATCCAAGAAAATGGTGGGCCATTTTAATACTATTAGCTAACATACTTATCTCAGCTCCTGAATTTGCAGCTTTACGGGCAATGCTTGCTATGCCGTGTGATTTTTGTGGACCATATATGTTATTAGTGTATACGTCGGTTTTGGCGTCTATGAACAACGTAACGGCACTGAGTTTACGAAAATGTTCTGTTGAATTTTTGGAAGAAATCAATAATTGATAGGGAGGAGTTTTAATGAACCCAATTACACAACATGGTTATGTCTCTATGCAACAAGCTGTTCGTGATTTGATCCGGGGAATAATTAATTTTAGGGGACGGGCAACCCGGCGAGGGTATCTTCCGGCATTTATTTATTACGTTGTGGTGATCTTCGTTGCCCTGATGGCATTGGGAATCGCTGTAATTTCAAGCTTAACAAATGATGCGAATATGGCATTAATGCAGTTAATTATCGTAGCAATTCTACAGGTGGTTGCGAAGTTAGCATTAATGGCCGTAACTGTTCGCCGATTTAGGGATGCGGGTTTCCGAACATGGGTAATTCTTATCTTGTTGTTACTCTCGGGGCTGTTAGTTTATTTTGTGGCATTGGTACTACCAACTGATTGTATGTTGCGGTACCGGGAGATGCCGGTTGTTCGGCTGATTGTACGGGATAAAGGGTAATTAGACAGGAGATTAACCATGGTAAAGATGAACCTACCAGCGTTAGAGAAACAAAGTAGTAGTTGTTCAAACGCATGTAACTCAGCGATGAGTGGACTACAAAACGTGGGTAGTAGTGTTGGCGCAGTTACTGGTTTAGACATTCAAGGTGCGGCCGCAACGAGTGCTAAGAATTATGCAGAACGTGTTGCGGGTCAATTAGTCAATCAAACAGCGCAGCTGTTACAAGTGATTCAACACGATGTGGCCGAATTACCAGCGCGGTATAAGAGTATGGTTGATCGAAATAAATCGTGGTCAACAGAAGAATTAAATAAAAAGATTAGTGAATGTGATGAAGAAATCTTTAAAGCCGAGTGCGATGCAGGAAAAGCACGGGCCAAAATGCTTAACCCAAAGGCTGATCACGCTGCTTTAGAGTCGTGTATCCGAAATGCACATAAGGCTAAGGCAAATGCGCGAACTAAGAAACGAAAATATCAAAAGAAACTAAGAAATTTAAATATTTTTTAATTTTTCATCGGCAGCAATTTTTGCGAACGTACATAAGCTATCAGTGGCGGTGGGGAAGGGTGCCAGTATTGTCAAAGGAGCAAAAACCTTTGTGATTCTACATGAAGATGATTTGAAGTGGACTAAGATTAAAGCTAAGGCTGATACGTTCCACATCGTAGAGCCAAAAGAGCATGCAAATTATGTAGAAGAATTTATAAAAATAGTAGGCAAAGCAGGTATTTATTATCACGGTATCAAAGTGAAACTAGGATATTACTTAACAGGTTTGAGTAAAATTGCAGACGGTGTACTAGATTTTGCACGTTTTGCCGATGTAGAAGAAGCTATTAAATCAGTTTTGAGTGCAACGAAAACATTTTCTAAATGGGCTCCTGGTGTTGGAGTGGCATTAATTATTATGGATGGTATTCATGAGTACAACGAAAGACGTGACAAAGGAGAATCTGCTTGGACGTCGCTTGAGAGAACATGCGTGAGTGAAGGTGCACAGTACGTATGTGGGACGGGTGGCGCTTTGCTCGGAATAGCAATTAATGCACCGTTAGGAATGGCTGCTGGTACAGTGGCAACTTTGCCAATTGGTGGAGTTGAAGGCGGAGCTACAGGGTTCGCATTTGGTGGCGTTGCCGGAGCCGTGTACGGTAATCATGAAGGAATGAAGTTTGCCAAGAGCGAGTTTGACTCAGATATTGATGGGAAGTAGTGAAATGAAGCGTAAACAATATATCTTATCGACTTTAGGAGTTCTTTTTTCAGGAATGATATTAGGATTCATCGTAATTGTGTGTGCACCGTGTTCTTTGTTTTATATAACGGAAAGTAATTTTGAAACGTGGGGAGTGGCTTTTATAGTCATTTCTGTATTGTCAGGGATATTCGTGAATAAATTATCTGAAAAAATTAAAAATGGTCAACCATGGAAATTGTTTTTAGAAATAATAGGCTATTATTTATTCTGGATATTTGCCTGTTCGTTTTATGGGTGTTGTTATATGGCCTTAGATGATATTGGCTGGATTATTCCAGCATTCTATGCAATGGGCGTTGTTATTACATTGGTGTGTTTATCGGTCGGATTATTATTACCGCAACGATCAAAAAAATTGGCGATAATCCCCGGGATTGCTGCGATTATCATAGTAATAGTATTAATTGAAAATATTGTACGCCCGGGTTCAATTTTGGTCATTTTTGCATTTGTTGTAGTCGGAATATTTTATTGCTTTTTCTTTATTTATCAGATTAATAAACTGAAGTTCGATAAAATTGAAGATAATTCTATTCAACGTTGGGCATCAATTTTTAATACTGATGTTGATATGGGATTAACGTTTATAACAATGCTTGGAGCAATGTTAGCACTATTCTTTAAGAACGAAGACGATAATTGATCGGAAAAATACTTTTCGGGATTATCGATGGTTTTGTCTGCAATTAGGCAGGCAAGTAATGATCTTCGCACGGTTAATTCATTTGATAGTAAACGAAAGTATTTTAAGAACGGAAAGAAAAAATCGTGGGCAAAAAATATTGATGAACTATATGCTAGGCGGAAAAAGATGAAAATTGGTTCGACACTTGATTCATTTAAAGATGTTTTTGATAGTGATAGATGGCATGCATCTTTTTATGAATCACTTGGAAATGTCATTGGGAAAGTATCACCTGAGACGGGGAAATTAATTCATTATTATGGCGAAAGTCTAAAAAATAAACATGGATTTGTTCGACATTATCCAGGAATTGGACTAGCTATTGGAATTGCAGCTAACTTAGCTGATGGGGATAGTCTCAAGGTTGCCTCAGAGAAGGCTGTAGCAGATGATACTGCCAACAGTGTGGTGGAGGTGGCATTTGATGGCTTAGTAGACGGTATGATTGACGTCCCAATAGGTGTTACCGATGAGGCTGCAGGGCTAGTTTCGGATCCTTTTGATGGAGGAACAGGTACCATTATTGGAAGCGCAGCGGCAATAACGATGATGTATAAAGCTGATGTATTAATAGATGGCGAAATTAATAAGGTTATTGAAGGTAATAATAAATGAAAAATAGATTTAAGAAACGATATCTCCCATACGGAGAACTTCCATCATTCAATATGGACGGTCAGCAAAATGGTGGGGTGTTTATTCTTTGGGATCGGGAGAAAAAAACATTCGTAATGGCGCGACGGCGGCACCGTAAAATCAACTTATCAGCGCCCCTACATCTCAGTTCATTACTTGCCATTATTACGGTCGCACTTGTGCCTCAAGCAGCAACTAGCCATTTAAAATGGGGGCTTCATTGGTATTGGTTTATTGTTTTTATTTCTATTGCCGTTTACTTATACATTGATCGTGACCTTCGCCCGCAGGACGTTACACAGGTTGTTAAAGATAATCGAGTGTTTAATGCGTATAGATATAATATCCAACATTTTGGGCAAATGCTAGTAATAACATTAGCTTGTATGTTAGGTACATGGTTTACTAAAAATTCTTGGGTGCTCTCGCTTTTTACGTATTTGTCTGTGATAGTATGTACACGTTTTTTTATCTATATGGTTACTTCAATAATCATCCATACAAAATTTGTCAGATAAATAAGAACATATGTAAAGGATGAATGGTAGAAATGAAGGTTGAATTCAGAAAACGGTATGTTCAATATGGCGTCCTACCAAATTTTAACAGTAAAAAACAATGGGACGGTGGGATCCTAATTTTGTGGGATCGTCAGAATTAGAAATTTGTGATGGCCCATCATAGGATCAGGTCAATTCGCCAAACTGGGGCCGATGATGCAATTAGTTTTGGAAGCTCGTTTGCATTAATTTTAACTGCTCTAGTTCCGGGGTTTGCACTTCACTATATTCGGTGGGGTTTACACTGGTATTGGTTTGTTATTGCTGCAATCTTGGGAGAATATGCTTATATAAAAAGTGATTTTGAACCCCAAAATGTAACGCTAGTTGTTCTCGATAAAAGAATTTTGGATTCCTATAAATATCACGTTAAGTTTTCATTGTACATGGGATTTATGGTTATATCAGCGAGTGTTGCTGCCTTAATAAGTAAGGATTATTGGTGGTTGGTATTTATAGTGTACGTATTATGGTATTTTTTATCATGTTTTTGGGTATTACAATAGGTGGATTGCTAGTACACCATCACCTTATTCAGAAAAGGAGATTATAAGTTGTTATCAATTGGATCAATCGTGCGAACAAAATGGTCAAAGGAAAAGACCCCACTAATGATTATGAGCTTATTGCCCGTTACGGAAGATGCGGATCATAATACGGGGTACTTTGATTACGGTGCATGTATATACCCTTATGGAATAGTGAAAAATGAAATGTTGTATTTTAATGAAGAAGACATCGCTGAAGTATTATTTGAGGGTTACCATACTTCCAGTGAACAGCAGTTTTTGAAGAGGATCACTAACGATGTGGACGGGCATAAAAAGGAATACCATCATTTTTCGATTGAGGAGTTTATGAAATGAATTATCTTACAATAGGTAGTGTTGTTGAATTACGACATGAAGATGTTCAAGTGATGATAATTGGGCGCGGAATTGTGTATTCACAACACGGCAATAAAGATTTATACGATTACCGGGGATGTATCTATCCATACGGTTTTACCCAGAAATCAGATATTCTGTTCAATAGTAATGACATCACTAAAATTTTATTTATGGGTTACCAGTCTCCGCTTGAGGATGACGTTCAGGATAAGTTATTAGCTGCCCGTAAAAAATTTCTTGCAGATAGGAATAAAAAAGGGGTAGCTACGAAGAGTAAGGATCCGATGCAACGACTATTGGCGGAAAAGGGGATGGATTAGCAATGGGCAAAGTTAAAATGGTCCTGAATAAGATTTTTAAACGGGTAGATGAAAGCCCTGACATTTCCGCCAAGCAAGCCTACATTGATTTTTGGCGGGCGGGGTTAATGCCAATCGGGCGCACGTCTGTCCGGGGCTTTTTATGGGGACTGCTTACATATTTTGGAACAGTTTTTGGCTCGCTCGCCGTATTAGTTTTTGCGGTTGACGGGCTTTATTTGGACTTTTTACTCCCATTTGGTGCCGTGGTTATTTTCCTGGATGAGTTATTGATTGTTCCGTTGGCGAACATGTATTTTCGGCGATTATTTGATATTGGCCTTAACTGGACGGCAGTTTTGGGCGTTGGCCTGTTAGCAATTTTTTGCTGGTTTTTCTGGGCTGTAATTGTTGCTGTATCATCATCAGATCCATTTATATTAATAATTATTGAAAGTGTTATAGAGATGATGATTTTTCTGGCATTTGGATTGTTTCCAAGGGACTTTGTGAAAAAGGGAGAAACCAATGGAAGGTAAGAAACAGCGTTTAAAAAAAGAAATTCATGCATTAAGCGACGAGCTTGGAAAATTGGAAAGCGAAGGAAAGGGTTTAAAACAAGCTCAAGAGGATTTCGTTGGGACGTTTAAAAGCGTCCTGGATACAGAAGATTTTGTTATTTCGGGAATGGAAGAAAGTCGTTACTATGGCGTTATTTCTGATGAAATTGAACGAGTTAAGCGTAGTGGTCGGGATACGATAAACAAATATGATGATTTAATAGCAGAGAATCAACGGAAACAGAAAAAACTTACGAGTAAATTGGATACGTTAACTAGTGAATCCAGGCGAGAGGATAACGAGGAGGCGGATTTAAATGGGGCAAATTCAAAGTGACCTTGGTGAGGCGCAAAGTGCTGCAAGTCAGATTGCAGGACAAATTCCGAGTGCACCATCCATTAAGAAGGATACTTTATCAAGTTATGGTGGAAATAATAGTGCACATGAGGCAATTACTGCCTATGAGAATGCAATTAAGAACTTGAGTGCAGGGCTGCAGAATGCAGGCCAAGCGATTGTGAAGGTTGCAAACGCATTCGAACAGACGGATCAAGAAACAGCACGTTAGGGGGTGTATCAATGGCATCAGGTGGAATCAAAGTTAAGTTGGGTTCAGTATCGTCACAAGCAAGTAGTACTAGTTCAGCTGTCTCGAAGTTGAACGACAAGTTTCGTGAGTTACGGAACACGGTTGATGATGTGACGGAGAGTAATGGACTTGAAGGAAAGGCCTATCGTTCGGCGCGAACATTTATTAAGTCGGTAATCAACCCTGCTATCACGGGGGTTATTACAGCCGGTGACCAGTTACGTGATGGGGTCAAGAAGTTGCATAGTGAGTACACTATGAGGGTTGATGACCGTAGTTGGAGTGTTAAGGAACTTAATGAAAAAATTCGTCATTATAAATCGGAGGGAGACAAATTAAACCATGCTTTGGATAAAATGACTGGTCCAGGGGATGGTCCAGCTACAAATTCGCTTGAAACGCAAATAAGCCAAAATTCGTATTGCTTGGAAAAATATAAACGAATTAAAGATCATTTAATTGAGTTTAGTGGAGAATCAGCAAGTTTTTTTAGCAGTTTAAACGGGACAATTGCGGATATTAACGCTGCAGCACAACAACTTCAATCAAAAAATATTACTAATCCAAGTTGTACCGTAATGAAGACCCCAAGTAGTAAAGATTTGAAATGGGCACATGATATAAAAAAGAGGCATTGGGAATATGAAGGGCATCATGCATTAAATGCGGCGGATAAAGTATTGGGAATTTTCAAAGGTTCGTATGCTCGCTTTGCTCACTTAATCGGTAAAGGATTTCATTGGGCGTCCATACATTCCTCTTATTTAGCAACGGGTTTTGAAGAAGTTTCCCGGGGCGCAGAACATATTAGTAGTAAAATAAAGTCTTTTTCTGAGAGTAAAGGTTTAGCGCTGATTGGTTTTGGGATTACGGTATACAACGATTTTGTAGATACACGCAATAAGATTAAGGCAGGGCTTAAAGTTGTAGCTACTACAGGAGCGGATATAGTAGTGGATTCGATAGTGGATGTAGGTGCAAGTTTTGTGGAAGGAGTGGTAGGTGAAGCATATGGTGGCCCAGCTGGTGCTATTGCTAATGTAGCCATATCAATTCCTGCAGATATTACCATAGATACTGTTATAAACAAGCATATTAATGAATTTATTGATAAGGATTTATAGAAATGATTAATTTTAGATATATAGTATACGGAGTAATCCCCAGGATTGGAAAATTTAAGAATGAACGGAAGCAAATTTTATATGATTGTGCTACCAATACGTTTGTTGAATCAGCCAAGAATGTTAAGGGTGTGCCGATGGTTTTCATGATTATCGTCCCAATGTTACTCCTACCATTAGGAATATTTGGTGAGGTTCCATGTCATTTACATTGGTACTGGTATCTAGTAGTAGCGTTAATTACGCTGGGTATTTTTCTGCTTGATAAGGTTCTAATAAATTATCAAAACGAAGGGCAAGACCACACTGAAGTTGATAAGTCACTAATAAAAAAGAGCCATGCTAATTTTTGGAAGGCAAATGGGTTAATTGCGGTAATGGAATTATTCAGCTTGTTTTTGTATTGGTTGGAGCAGGAACTAAATACGTGTGTTTTAAACTACTGTAACGAGTACTTTGTGGTTTACGCACTATTATCATTTATTGATTTTATGACTGTGTGGGTTATTCAATTTTATACAAAGAAGGAAAAGTAAATATTATGTTGAATAGGCATACGAAATTATTCACTATATTATAGTGAAACAAGTAAGATAAGAAACAGCACGTTAGGGGGCGTACCAATGGCATCAGGTGGAATCAAAGTCAAGCTGGGTTCAGTATCGTCACAAGCAAGTAGTACCAGTTCAGCCGTCTCGAAGTTGAACGATAAGTTTCGTGAGTTACGGAACACAGTTGATAATGTGACGGAGAGTAATGGACTTGAAGGAAAGGCCTATCGTTCGGCACGAACATTCATTAAGTCGGTAATTAATCCCGCTATTACGGGGGTTATTACAGCGGGTGATCAGCTACGTGATGGGGTCAAGAAGTTACACAGTGATTATACCGATAAGGTTGATAGCCGGAGTTGGAGTGTTAAGGAACTTGATGAAAAAATTCGCCATTACCAATCAATGGGACGCAAGATAGATCACGAGATTAGTAAGGTATCAGGGCCTGGCGCACAAAATGCAATAAATTCGCTTCAAAGCCAACAGTATGAAAATAATTCTAGCCTAGAGAAATATGAACGAATTAAGGAGCATTTAATTGAGTTTAGTGGTGAGTCAACACGTTTCTTTACCGGATTAACCGGAACATTTGCGGATATAAACGCTGCGGCTCAACAGCTTCAATCAAAAAATATTACTGATCCGGGTTGCACTGTGATGAAGACCCCCAGTAGCAAAGATTTAAAGTGGGCACGTGATGTGGAGAAGCGCCATCGTGATTTCATTGCTAACGGAATCTTAGCAAAGGGACTTAACAAGACCGAAAGATGGATGGACCGTTTTGAATCTGGTGAGGGTAAACTGATAGCTTATGCAGGAAACGGAGTTGGAAAGATTGCAGAACATTCGGCCTACCTTGGTGAACATCTAGGGAGTGCATCAACGTTTTTAAAACGGCTTGGTGGTGGAATAGGCGAATTCATGGAAGGCGGTGGAAAAGTAGCTCTAAAGAGACTCGGTGCAGTATTAATGTTTGCTGAAGATATGCATGATGGAGAAGGGCTTAAAAAATCGTTGGAACGAACGGCACTAAAGGTTGCGGCAGATAGTGTTGTTGATTTGACTCTTGATGGCATAGGTGCATTTACAGGTATCTTTGATGGCCCGTTGGGGACAATAGCCGGAATAACGATATCTAGTGGTGTTGATGATTTCATAAACGGAAAGATAGATAAATACGTGGGGTAAATTATAGTTATGATACGACGTGGTAATTTTGATAAAGCACGCTTTTTAAGATATGGTGCCTTAAAAGCTCATGAAGAACACCATGATGGAAAAGGTTATAGGACAATGATTTGCTATGACAAGCAGGAACACTGCTTTGTGCGGTTAAAACACGATTTTATGTCATCGCGGGGGGTAGCTTTCCTAGCACTAGTACCATTGGCTAGTCCGTTTGTAAAATTTTTATCTAGTATAAAATTAACATTTCGATGGTGGATGATTATTCCAGTAATTTTGTTTAGTTTAGCTAGTTATGAGTTTGAGCGACGAAATGATGCTAAACAGTTTGAGAAAGTTAATGAAGATGATGAGATAGTTAATTCAAATATTATTTATATCCTGGTATATGCCTTTGGTGCTATCCCTCTTAGTATTTTTATTATTTTGCTAATACCAGATCCATTTCCTGATTATAATTTATTAGAAGCTTTTATTATTTCCTGGATAATATGGCTTAATATTATATACCTTTGCATCATAATAGAAGGACTTTATGTGCGTACTCATTATGTAAAGTAAAAATATGCACGTTTTAAAAGGAGGACTTTCAATGCTACCGATTGGCTCAATTGTAAAAACAAAGTTTTCAAAGAATGATTCAAAACTAATAATTGTATCAATCATGCCAGAAAGTACCATGTCTGGCGAGAAAGGTTATTACGATTACGGCGCATTCCTATATCCAATAGGACAAATGGGGGATGAGATGGCGTTTTTCAATGACGATGACGTTACTGAAGTGGTCTACAAGGGGTATGACGACAATCAATGGCGTAAATTTGACGAGTATGTGGTTGGTCAAATTAATAAGGGAGAGGTTAAGATTCCCCATTTAACTGCAAAGGAGCGTGAGGAATAGTGTTACCGGTTGGAAGTGTAGTTACTCTGAAAGATGTTGATAATACTGAATTAATGATTACGGCATACGCACCAATTTACAAGTTTAACGGTAAGGAAGGTTATTTTGATTATCGGGGATGTATTTTTCCAGTTGGTGTAGGGGCGTACAAACCAGTTCACTTTAATACGGAAGATATTGATAAGGTTCTTTTTAAAGGGTATGAATCGGACGAATTTAATAAATTTAATGATGCGTTAACTACACGGATGAAAGATTTAGGTCTGCCTAAATTAAAGGTTGATGATACTAGTCAGCCTGACGAGGAGCAGGATCCACTAAAGAGGTTACTCAAAGAGCGGGGAATGGCTTAATGGCGAAGGAAGATATTTCCAATTTAAGAAGACAGTTGCATAAGCTGGAAGATAAAAAAGAAGAATTACTAGCTGACATTAAGAAACTGCATAAGAATACTGATATTTTACGGTCAGTTTCGGAAGAGAATGCACGTTTCCAGAAAGAAATGCTGGACGATTTAGGGAAGAGCAAGTATCGGTATGTGCTTGCTGATTCTGTCGAGCGTTCACGGCAGGCCGGACGAGCAGGTGTGCAGCAATTAGAAGACTTAGCAGAAGAATATAATACGAAATTAGTAAAACTAGATAAAGAGTATGCTGAGTTACAGGAGCAATACAAGAAAGCAAGGGCAGAGAAGGATAGCAAAAAAGAAAATGGAGAATAACAAACCCCAGTTAGTTTTATTAGAGTAAAAAGCACAAGTGATCTTGGGGGTTTAATGAATGAAACGTCAAGCAGATGTCCGATGTGATAGTAAATTGCACGGACAAATCAAGCTTCAATCCGGAGAAATATTTCTCTTCTTCGGTGGTAAAACTTTACTATTCATATTATTCCCTATTTTGCAATGGTTCATGCCAATCTACTGTTGGCGGCCGGACAGCATTGGAGAGTATATTAGCAAACCGTTAATCACCAAGCGGATGCAGGTGATGTTGGTAGCCATTGTGGCAATTTTACCGCCACTTGGTGCATTTTGGTTACCATTCAAAGTACCGTTTATCATGATGTTTATATGTATTGTAATATTAACGTTTCTACTAACGCGAATCCTTTCGGGATGGGCGAAGGTTCCTTCTAAAGGTGAAGTTTATAAAGTTCGAATATATCCTCCTATTAGAAGAATTTTACGGGTTGCTGGATTTTTATTTTTTTATATTGGTTCTGCCTGGGTTGGTATATGGCTTTTCCCTGAATCATCTAATGAGCTTACATTTACGATTTTAACATTAGTTTTATTAGTATGTTGTCCAATAGGCATGTCTCAAGTTATGTTAGATCCATACGATTGCAAGATTAAGTTTGTGGGGAAAAGGTAAATTAGCAATGAAACGAAATGCGTACGTTGAGTGTGATGGTTCTTTGCGGGGAACACTAAAACTTGGTTCGGGGGAACGGTTTGTGTTTGTGAGTGGTGGAAACGTCTTATTTATATTGTTTCCGTTCTTACAATGGTTTTTCCCCGTTGCTTGTTGGCGCGATGATGATTTAGCGGAAGATATTACTAAACGTTCGAGTCATAAACGTTCCTTTATAGATGATGTTGTAATTCTAGGGGTGGTTCTTGTGTTAGCTAGGATTCCTTTGAATTACAGTATTCGTTTCCCATTTCAATTACCTGCAGGTATCTGGGCAGTATTGTTGATTCTAGTAGTAATCGGGATAATTCGATACGTTACGCGAAAAATGCGAATTCCACGTAATAAAAAGATATATCAGGTTCGTTTTTATCCTAAGGGGCACGGCTTCAATCAAGGAATTCGTGGGTTGATTATGTATATAATGTTGTTATTTTTTGCATTTGCATGTTTCCCATATGCCGTAAATCACATAATACTCACCTTATTAGTAATATTATGCGGGACTGGTGGCCTGTACATGTGCCTGGTTGGTTCAATGGATTTACATGAGTGTGAAGTAAGATTTGTTAGTGAAAGATAGGTTAATTCGTGAATATGAACTGTAAGACGAATTGCTTCGTCTTTTGTGTGTTGCTCTATCGTGTGGAGTTGATCGTGTAGATTGTAGCGTAGGAAGGGAATACTGAGAAATTAAACATGAGATGGACAAGGGTGATAAGATTATCGAACATGCGCATGTTGATAAGTTGCCTGAAGACTATATGCCAGGGCCTAATGGTTATTCAACGACGTCTAGTTTTTAATGATTTGATGGTTAGGAGAAGAAAATGCGGCAAAAAGCGTACATTAGGGGAAATAAGTATTTCTTAGGAACAATTACTCTTGATTCAGGTGAGCGTTTTAATTTTATTGGTGGCCAGCGTTTTTTGTATTTAATGTTTCCATTTCTTCAATGGGTAATGCCGGTCTACTGTTGGAAGAAAAGTGATGATGTTAACCAGAATATTAATTTTAATATACCACTAGCAATCTTAATTGTATGTTTGATCCCACTAACTAGAAATTGGGGTGTTGGATTTCCAATACCATTTCATATTCCTCTGGTCTTGAGCTTTGGAATTTCAATTACTGTTGGGATTATGTTTGTGGAATATTTGGAACGTAAGTTTAAAGTTCCACGAAATGTTACTTTGTATAAAATACGGATTCATCCAGGAATAGTGGGGATATGCGTATTATTAGTTAATGTGGTCGCTTCACTTCCTGAAGTAGCGGCCATCTGGGCAACATTGACTATGCCGTGTGATTTATTGGGCCCATACATGTTGTTAGTATGTATGCCGTTCTATTCTTGTATGGGCAACATACTGGCATTGGGTTTACGGAAGTGTTCTGTCGAATTTCTAGAGAAAGTCGAAAATTAATTGCCTTTATCGGAATCAAAATAGTATAGAAAAAGAACATCGTGAAATTAAGCGGGGAATGAATAGGGTGATAAGATTATCGAACATGCGCATATTGATAAGTTACCTGAAAACTATATACCGGGCCTAACTGGTGCTCAATAACATCTAGCTTTTAGCGGGACATTCTAATATGGGAGAAAAAATGAGACAGAAAGCATATATAAAGGGAAATAAAAGTTTTTTGGGAACAATTACTTTAGAATCGGGGGAGCGCTTCAATTTTATTGGTGGTCAGCGTTTCGTGTATTTAATGTTCCCATTTCTTCAGTGGGTAATGCCTGTTTATTGCTGGAAAGAAAGTGATGATGTTAATCAGAATAGCAATATCAGTTGGCCATCAGTTGTTTTACTTATATGTTTAATACCTTTAACTAGAAATTGGGGGGTAGGTTTCCCCTTACCATTTTATATTCCCCCCATATTAAGTTTTAGTATAGCGATTATTATTGGAATTATATTTATTAAATATATGTCACATAAATTTATGGTTCCACAGAATACCACCTTATATAAGGTGCAGATTCATCCAGGTAAAAGAGGAGCCTTTGTGTTATTAGTTACTATATTAGTTTCACTTCCTGAGATAATAGCTATATGGGCAACACTGACAATGCCAAGTGATTTTATTGGGCCGTACATGCTGTTCGTATGTATACCGCTATTTTCTTATGCAGGGAATTTATCGGCACTTAGTCTTCGGGAATGTTCCGTTGAATTTCTGGAGAAAGTTGAAAATTAATTACCTTTATCGAAATCAGGATTGAGAGGCGTAATTATGAAACGTCAAGCAGATGTCCGATGTGATAGTAAATTGCACGGACAAATCAAGCTTCAATCCGGAGAAATATTTCTCTTCTCCGGTGGTGAAACTTTACTATTCATATTATTCCCTATTTTGCAATGGTTCATGCCAATCTATTGCTGGCGGCCGGACAGCATTGGAGAATATATCAGCAAACCGTTAATCACCAAGCAGATGCAGGTGATGTTGGTATCCATTGTGGCATTAACGTTTTTGCTAACGCGGGTTCTCTCGGGATGGGCAAAGGTTCCGTCTAAAGGCGAGGTTTATAAAGTTCGAATATATCCTCCTGTCAGAAGAATTTTACGGGTTGCTGGATGGTTATTTTTTTACATTGGTTCTGCAATATTTGGAGTGCTTATATTTTTAAAAGATATGTCGAACAGCGCAATGTATATTTTGTTAGGAATTGTTTTATTTGTATGTTTTCCAATTGCATTATCGCAACTTTTATTAGGTCCACACGATTGCAAGATTAAGTTTGTAGGGAAACGGTGATTTTTAAACAATGAAACGAAATGCGTACGTTAAAATTGATGGGAATTTGCGTGGAATAATTACATTAGGTTCAGGCGAAAAGTTTGTGTTCTTAGGGGGAGAAAGACTGCTGTTCATTCTTTTTCCTTTCTTACAGTGGATTATGCCAATCTATTGTTGGAAAAGCGGTGATGATGTTGTTACTGTTGAAACTTGGGAAAAATATCATGCGCCGATTGGGACTGCAATATTGTTAGCAGTGCTTTTCCCAATAACTGGTAATGCGTATCTTCCAGTAAAAATTCCAGCGTTTATTTTAATTTTAATAATCCTTAGTATTATTGTTGTGAAATTTATTATGCGAGGGTTAAGAGTGCCCAGTAATTGTAAGCTTTATAAGATACGACTTTATCCACGAAAGCAAGGACTTAGGAACGCATTTCTAGGATTAGTATTATACATTTTATTGGGCGGAGGAGCGTTGATACTTATTCCGTATGCCGAGAATGATATTGTCCCAATGCTTTTAATTGCACTTATCGAACCAAGTGTAGTGTATTGCTTATTATTTGCGTTTACTAATTTGGGAAATTGTGTTGTTAGATTCATTAATAAATAGAAATTACAAGGCGGCCTACACCGCCTCTTTGTGTAATAGGAGGTTAACCAGATGTTATTACATTAGGAACAGTTTTGTATTTGAAAGATGGCACGGTAAAAGTGGTTATAATTAACCGGGCGATTGTGTTTGAAGTTGATGGTGAACAACAGCTCTTTGAGTATGAGGGATGTCGTTTCCCGGAAGGATCTAACGGTGACGATGGCCGGTTCTACTTCAATAACAGTGATATTGAAAAGGTTGTTTACAAGGGTTATGAGGACGAGGAAGAACAACGTTTCCAGCAAGTTTACGCCGATTTACTTAAAGAAAAGAAGATTAAGTTAGCTGACGTTGATCAACTGCAAAAGCGGGTTGAGAAGCAACAGGTTAGTCACGAAACGAAAGCAGAACAGGACCTGTTTGGGGAATAGGATTATGGGAAAACGGTTTGACCTAGGGGCTTCACAAGCGCAGGCAAGTACCTGCCAGCAGGCGTGTACAGAATTAGGAAACAATATTCAACAAATTAGTGCGACAGTTGCCCAGGCCGCTTCAAGCGATATAAGTGGAATGGGAGGTACTCACGTTAAAGATTACGCTGAGTCTGTAGTGGTTCCTATGCTACAGGCGGCGATAATGCTGTCGGAAGCAGTTAAGCAGGGGACAACTAAGTTGCCGCAGCAGTATGTCGCTAAGGTGGATTCTAAGAGTCATAGTGAGGATGAACTGCAGGAAGAAGTTACGAGTGCCAAAGGCGAAATTTCGATGATTGATGATATGCAAAAAGCACTCAATAAGATTGATAAGTCGGCGGGGGACAAATTTGCAGACGCTACTAAGGGAGTACGAACAGATGCGCAAGCGCGCCTGCAAAAGGCAGAACAAATTCTTCAGCATTTCCGAAATTATGACGGGGAATCAGGCGCCCTTTTTGGTGATATAGATGAATTAAGTGCTGCTTTTGATCAGGGAACACACGTTATGCAGTCGGTGACTGTTGTAAATGGTGTGTTTGGGATTCCGGTTGATTTGGAATGGGCAGAATACATCAAAGGTGAATGGGAAAAGTATGGGAAGTTAGTAGATAAAGTTGCAGATAGTGATTTAGTTCAAACAGGGATAGAAACTGTTTGGGAGAAGCTAAAAGATGAGGGTGTCAGTGTCCTAAGGTCGGGGATAGAAAAGGGAGCGAGCCACATAAAGGAAGGTTTTCTGGATTTACAGTTAGACTCATTTCTTAATGGCGATATTGGAAGTAAGAGCATGTTATATCTAATGGGTGCAAGGTTTACTCCTGTGGTGGGGGATTATTTAAGTAAGGGAACTGCGGTTACTTACGCTGCATACCAATGGGGAAAAGCTCTTAATGGATTTGGTCATGATTTAAATACAAAGATGAATCCAGGAACGGCGATTAATAAAGACCTGATGGGGCCTTTACTAGGAGCAGAAGCAGGTATTATTACCGCGTCATTTGGCGGAGTAAGGATTGCTGGGGATGTCGATATTGGCGTTAATGAAGCATGGAATTATGCGTACCGAAAACCATGGTTTAGACATCCTGCTAATCGTGTGATGGATTATATTACTGATACGTATGGCCGTAATGCGCATGATATTGATCAAATTAACAAAAAATATCACATGAATATCCCTGTAATACCGGAAATTAATTAGGAGGTAAGAAATTTGAAAAAGGGACATATTACACCAGATGTTAATCGCGGACGAATTGCCGTCGAAGGAATGGGGAATTGGTGGTTTTTTGTTATGGACATTAAGCATATTTTGATGCCATTCTCATTTTTTAACCGACCAATTTCATTATATGAAATTGATGATAAGGGAATTCAACTACCTGCTGATGACCCTCATCCTTTTCTGCATTCCATGGATAGGATTGGAATATTGGGACCGTTAAGCGTAGTAACCATGCCACTTTTAAGTTTAATAACGTTGAAACACGCCCACCCGATTGTGAATATCATTATCATGATTTCTGTAGGATTAACGGTTACTTTGTTGGTATATCGACGAAACGGGCTTAAGAAGGTGCAAGTTTTCAAAAAGAGACGAGCGATTATTCATGCCGATCGTTCTGAAGTAATTGCTCGTAGTGTTATGGGAACATTTCTTTTTTGGTTCTTATTATTCTTTTTTGTTGTGGAAATATTTGATAATAATCTACTGGCGGAGTTTTTTGCCGGATTATTATTAGCTTTAGTACTTCATACGTATGATTTATCTGCGTTTAATGTTGGTGATGTTCAGGTTGAGTTTCTTGATGAAGGGGAATCAAAAGGAAAACAAGAATTGGGGGAATAGGTCATGTTATTACCATTAGGTTCGATTGTTTATTTAAAAGAAGGAACTACAAAGACGATGATCATTAATCGAGCGATTATAGTTAAGATTAATGGGCAAGAACGTATGTTTGAATACGAAGGTTGCTTATATCCGATGGGATCAGAAGAAAAGAAAGATTTTTTCTTTAACTCGGAACAGATTGATAAGGTAGTTTTTAAAGGCTACGCCGATGAGGACGAAGAACGATTCCAACAGGTCTTTACTGAATGGCAGGAGAAGAATCAAATCCCACTGGCAAAAGTTGAGCATAGCGAACAGGACGAAGAGGAAAAGCTCTTTGGCGAAAAATAAACTGCATGTCATCAGTAACGATTCTAAGGTAATCGGGTGAATTATTTTGGAACATATTACATCAGGCGTTAACCGGGGACGAATTACCATCGAAGAGATGGGAAATTGGTGGTTTTTTATTACAGAAATTAAGCATGTTTTGATGCCATTCTTACTGTTTAACCATTCGATTGATCTTAGTCAAGATAAGTAGTATAGGGGGTATCCCTTGGCAGCAGTTTCAGACGGAATTTCGGGAGCAGGGTTGTTATTATCAATTGGACCTGTCCTTTTAGGAATTGCAGGATTAATTACCTTGCATCGAGTGCACATTGTTTTAAATGCGTTTCTCATGATCACGGTTGGATTCACGACAGTTTGGTATTACTTTTCCAAGAAAGGAATTAAGCATCTGAGTGTGGCTGAAAACAGAAGGATAATTATCCATGTTCCTGCGAGAGACGTGGTTGCGAAAACGATAACTGCTTTGCTACTTAATGTAATGTGAATTTTTTCATCATAAAGGATGAACCGAGGGAGTTTGAAAAAAAATCACACGAAGAACGTCAAGTAACTAACCGTATGAGTCCTAAGTTGGACAAACAAACAAAACGCGATTTACAGAAAGAAGAGCAGATAAATAATGATATGGTAAGAGGATTTAACTAGGATGGAGGCAGTTCATTGAAACAAAAAGCATACGTTGAAGGAAATAAATATTTTTTGGGAAAGATTACCCTCGAATCAGGGGAACGATATAACTTTATTAGTAGCCAACGTTTCTTGTTTCTGGTTTTCCCGTTTTTACAGTGGTTCATGCCGATTTATTGTTGGAAGACAGCCGACGATGTGAATCAAAATAGTACTATTAAGTGGCCGCTTAATGTATTAGTTATCTTTACTTGTTGGGCTTATTTAAAGGGGCAGGGAGACACATCTTTATCATTTAGAATTCCTCCTATACTAAGCATTACAGCTATAACCCTTTTTGGAATACTTTTTATGAAGTATTTGTCACATAAGTATCAGGTTCCACGGGGGGTTACTTTATATAAAGTTCGGCTTTATCCAAGTAAAGAAGCATTATCTGCATTACCGGCTTTTATGATAGCTGTTCTGTTAGAGGTTGCTGCGTTGGCATTTACAATAACAATGCCTAGTGATCTTGCTGGCCCGTATTTATTAGTTACAGCTACAATGGCTTTTTTCTATGTAAGTCATTTTACGGTAATGAGGCTTCAGCATTGTCAAGTTGAGTTTCTTGATAATGAAGAATCTGCGGGAAGATAAAAATAATCGTCACTGGAACTAATAGAAAAGGGAAAAACATTGAAACGAAAAGCATACGTGGAAGGAAATAAATATTTCTTGGGAAAGATTACCCTCGAATCAGGAGAAAAGTATAACTTTATTAGCAGTCAACGTTTCTTGTTTCTGGTTTTCCCGTTTTTACAGTGGTTCATGCCAATTTATTGTTGGAAGACAGTCGATGATGTTAATCAGCAAAGTGATATTGGTTGGCCACTCTACGTTTGGCTAGTTCTCGCAATAATCGGGTACTTATGGAGTAGAAATGGCAATGCAGTTATATTCCATATTCCGCCAGTGATTAGTATTGCATTTAGCATAATATTCGGGATTCTTTTTGTGAAATATGGGTCACATAAATATACGGTTCCGCAGGGTGTCACCCTGTATCGAGTTCGGCTTTATCCGGGGAAAGATCTTCTCCGAATATTACCGGGACTTTTTATGATGAGCGCATTAGAGGTTTTAGGACTCTGGCTTACATTTGACATGCCGAATAACTTAGTTGGGCCATATTTTTTGTTACAAGTCACTCCAATTCTTTTTTGGCTTAACAGTACGTTTACGTTGAATTTAAAGAATTGTCAGGTTGAATTTTTGGATGAGATTCAGAATTAATGGAGGAGAGCGTTGTGAAAAAAGGGCATATTACATTAGATGTTAGCCGTGGGCGGGGTACCCTTGAAGGAATGAAGAATTGGTGGAATTGCAGGAAGTACGCTTGCAGTTGAAGGAACATCGTGGATAACTGATCGAGATTTAGGAGAATAATTAAGATGAAAGATATAGAACGGCTATCTAGAAGATATACATTGTTGTCGTTTTTAAATGTATACGGTATATATGTTTTAATCGCAGTGTCTAGTATATTATTTGCTAAATACGGATTTGTTCCCCAAATTCCGGGGATAAGTATTGACATTCAATTCTTAATTGATGGTTTTGTAATTGTATCAGCCGGAATGATGATACTTAATTTTACAGACTATAAAAATATTATTTTATCTTGTATTAGTTTAGTAGTGTTCGTGGTATCACTGGTAGCATTAGCTGGTCTCTTACTTACAACAGCTTTAAATTATCATTCTGTAGTAGTATTTGTAATATTTTTTTTACTTGTCATGGGGTTTGACATTGTTATTGTAGCTATTAACGGCGTTGAGTGTAATTTAACAGCCAATGTATGGTTAATAATACTACTATGTTTAATTTTTGGAACGGTAACTGTCTGTTACTTTATGTTACATGTAGGAATATGCTATATGGGTTTATGCGTTTTATGTGAATTGTTATCAATCATTCATTTACACGAATATGTATCGAAGGTTTATAACGAAATTTATCAAGATTTATCGAATAGCTCGCTTAAATTATCGATTGTAATTTGTATTGTTTTAGAAGAAATACCAACCTTATGGGTAGAATTATTCTGGCTTCCTTTTATGGTAATCCCTAAAATAAAGCAAAGGTTTGGATAATGTCAATGCCGGTCCATATTTTGTTAATGCTTAAGGAGATACGATATGAATATATATCCTTTAGGAACCATAGTTCGAATCAAAGACATATTGTTAATGAGTTATTAGGGAAGTTATTCGGATTGTAGTAACCAATAATTAACAATTTACCATTTTTATTAAATTCTCACGATTGTAAGGTTAAGTTTGTGGGGAAAAGGTAAATTAGCAACGAAACGTGTGGGAAAGAAATTAATATTAGAAAAATTCAGTATAGTTGCCGTTGAAATAACATCATGGGTTACCGATCGTGATTTAGGAGAGTGATATCATGGGTAAGCTAAGTAGAGTGAGTGACGAAAAAGAAAAACAATGTGCGTATATATCGCTAATGCTGGGATATGTGTTTGATATGTTGATGGGCGTCATAATTATAACTTGCCTTAAAAATAATATTATTTTAATCATTCCTAATATTAGTGTAGATCTTCAATTCATAGCCTACTTAATAATAGGCTTTGTTTTGGGAAGGTTATTATTGGACGTTGTTGACGCAGAAAATGTTTTTTTAACCGGCTGTGTATCTGTGTTAATTTTTATTATTTCGACTGTAGTCTTTGATTTTTTGTTCTCTATTGCCGCGCAAACATTTTCAAATAAGGGAATCATAACATTTATTATCTTAATTTTGTCTTATGTGACTTTTGAAGCAGTAATGTTCACAATCTATTTTTTCTTTAATGTAGTTAACAGAATAAAAGGTGCAATATTGGCCGTGGTTTTTATAGCAATGAGCGTTGGATTCTATTGGATTGCTTTGAAAGCAGGCACGTATTATTGTTTAGCACTTGTGGTTCTTGAACTGTTGTCACTTATATATTTAGAATGGTGCTTTAACTTAATTAAAAATGATGTTCACAGTTATTTTGATTTCCTTGGTACAGAAAATCTGCCAACACAAACGTGCATCGTTTTTTTGCAAACGATGTCTTGCGCTAATTTCATATTGCTCTATTTGCCGTGTATGTGTTTAAAAGCTGTTCAAAAGTGTTTTAGATGAATCGTATGGGGGATTAGATGAATATATATCCTTTAGGAACCATAGTTCGAATCAAAAATATACTGTTAATGATTGTTAGTTGGAATGTTGTTGATGATGAGCAATATTTCGAGTATGGGGGTGTTATATACCCTAAAAGTTTGGGTTCAGATGTAATGTTGCACTGCTTTAATGCAGCGGATATTGACGAAGTGGAAGGATTAATTAAAAAATATCGGGAAAAGCAAAACAATGGTGATAAAAATTTGTTGACCCCAAATTTTAGACTTTATGTCTAAGATTTGGGGTTATGTTAGAGAGATATTAGTTACACTCTACTCCGCAAACCATTGTTGGGCTTCGGAGCTAACGGATTTTAGGTGTTGCGTTTGCTGTTGCACGTGGTTGACACTAATGAAAAGAAAGGGATTGGGAAATTCATTTGGCCGATAAACCCCCTTATCAATGAACGGAAACGACTTTTCAGCACCGTTGCGAAAAGGAGTATTTTGGGCTAAATAAACAAACTGAGAATTTATTAATTCAGTTAAAACAGGAATACACTAGCGAGAAACAAAGGGTGGGAGAGCAAGATGAAAAAGGAAAAGAGGATTAAGTGGACGACGTTGTTGATCGTTGTTGGCATATTAATTATTGGGGGAGGGATTATTATGCACCATGAAGAAAAAGTTAAACAACATGAGGAGTTAGTTAGTCTAGTGAAGGAAGAGACACCGAAAATTAAGCGGTATGTTCATAAGCAAGATGAGCGGCATGTGATTAAGATGATCACGATTGAGTATGAAAAGACCTATATAACACCGATGTCTGTTATTGAAATTGACGGATATGTAAATGGAAATAAGAAATTGGGATTTGAAGTAGATGCAGATACTGGAACCGAAGGTGAAAAATTAGACGTGGATGGTTTTAGTTGTTCAATTAAGTTACAAAAATTAATGGGAGTTTACTAATTAAATAGGGGAGAATGCCGATGAGTTATTGGGGAAATTATTCGGATAAAAGTAATCAACGGCTGGCAAATTTACCATATAAAAATTACGGACTTGGATTTCATAAAGTAGCCGGACATAAACTTTATATCAAGTCAGTAATAAAGCAACCCGACGGTGTTAAAGCCTATGTTGTTGTTCCTAAAAGCGAAGCGCATCTTTCTCCAAGTCATGTCCATCATGTTGCGGTGATTTACCGGGGATCTAATAGTCCAGCAGATCTCAGCGGTAATGGACCAGCCGATTGGACTAACGACCTTATTGGAGCAGGTAATCAGTTGGTAGGAATTAAAAGTCAACCAGAAGGTTTTCATGATGCAGCCAGTATTTTGAATAAGGAAATGGCACGCTATAGTCATGCTAAGTTTGTCGTAACTGGGCATTCGTATGGTGGAAGTTCCGCCTATGTTGCTAGTTGTCGTGTAAAACGTAGGTATCTAAAACGGATTGAAAACGTGCGGTGCTATGAGTCGCCTAATATGATGAATACGTTAACCAAAACAGAGCTTGAAAATGCCCATATTTTGAGTAACCGGACATATACGTATATTGATACTAAAGACGTAGTGGGAATGGGTTATGCCTTGTATCCTCATACAGGCTATCTGATGGAAATTATTAGTCCTAACAAATATAAGGGGCTAAAGGGTGAACACATGTGGGGTGGCTACTTTTTTCACCATGGGAATCTGAAGTATTGTAAGGAAGTATCACGGCTTCCCTTATTTTCCGGTTCTGGAGTGGCTGAAGATGTGTTTTTGTTAATTGAATCAATGCAAGTTGGCGGTAGTCCATCTGGGATTAATAAAAGCGCTGCGGAACTAACTGCTTCCATGGAGACTGCTGTAGAGGAGGCCACTATGTTAGTCAAAGGATTAGAGGAATCGTTACCGTCGCAGTATAAGAATGCTAAATCTTCAGCTCAAACAGCAGCACCCGATTTGTCGGAAAGTGAGATTACTGGTGTTTTTCATGATGTTGGTTATACCTATCACCGGTACGTTACTGAACCATGTCGGAAGTTAAAGCGACGAATAGAGGAATTAAATAACGTTGCAGAACTGGTGGCGGGATATACACAAGGACTAAGTGGCGCAGCGGATAATATCAATACTACAGATCAAAGTAATGCAAGTCGGATGTCAACAATATCGAGTGTAACGCAATTATTTAATGTTGGAGGAACAAAATGAGTGTATGGAGCACAATTGAAAAGGATTATGATGACATCAAATCGGATTTCTCTAAAGTTGGCGATAAGTTAAAAGATGCTAAAAAAGCAGTTGAGAAGGAAGCGGTTAAGGGAATAGCCGAAGCAGCTAAGGCGGTAACTAACGCTGAGATTAAAACTGCAATGGCGAATATGAAGACAATTGAAAGTAATCTTAATAGTAAACTGACAGGTATCGCGAACGACTTGGAAACGGTGTTGTTTGGTCAGGCTGGAAAAGCAGCAGCGATAAAATTGCCTGAAATTACTAAAAACTTAAATAAATAATTTGGCTAATATTATAAGAATAAACATAGGAGATAAGAAACAGGGAATCAAAATGAAGAAGAAAATTAATTGGAACGCGATAACAGTGACAGTGTTAGTAGTTGTAGGGCTGGTGTTAGGGATAAAAATTACTAGGGGGATTATTGTGCAGCACGAAGAAAAAATTAAGCAGCATGAAGAGTTGATTAGTTTGGTGAAGGAAGAAACGCCAAAGATTAAGCGCTATGTTCATAAACAGGATCAACGGCATGCGATTAAGACGATTACGATTGAGTATCAGAAGACGCATCTTACACCAATGAATTTTATTGAAATCGAAGGATATATAAACGGAAATAAAGAATTGGGATTTGAAGTAGAAGCAGATACGGAAACAGAAGGGGTTAAATTACACATAGGAGGATTTGACTGTGCTACTAAAACAGGGAAACTTATTGGGTTTGAGTAGAGGTGGATATTAATGGATTTTTGGAAAAAATATTCAGACTATGATAACTAGCAATTAGCAAATTTACCATATAGAAATTATAATTGCGGGTTACATAGTGTTGCAGGCCGTAATCTTTACATCAAATCAATCGTAAAACAATCCGATGGTGTCGAAGCCTACATTGTTGTTTCCAAGGGTGAAGCGCATCTTCCGGCTAGTCATGTTCACCATGTTGCTGGGATTTATCGGGGGTCAGATAATCTGTTAAACCTAACATGAAAGATGAACGCAACGGATGAACAAATAAAATAAGAAACAGGAAATCAAAATGAAAAAGAAAATTAATTGGAACACGATAACAGTGACAGTGTTAGTAGTCTTAGGGTTGGTGTTAGGGATAAAAATTACCAGGGGGATTATTGTGCAGCACGAAGAAAAAATTAAACAGCATGAAGAGTTGATTAACTTGGTGAAGGAAGAAACGCCAAAGATTAAGCGCTATGTTCATAAACAAGATGAACGGCATGCGATTAAGACGATTACGATTGAGTATCAGAAAACGCATATGACACCAATGTATTTTATTTCAATTGAGGGATATATAAATGGAAATAAAGAATTAGGATTTGAAGTAGATGCGGATGCAAGAACGGAGGGAGTAAAGATGTATATAGATGGCTTTGAGTGTTCAAAAAAGATGGGGAAATTAATTGGTTTTGAATAGAGGAGGTCACGAATGGGTTATTGGGAAAAATATTCAGACAGAAATAACCAGCAGTTAGCAGCTCTGCCTTATAAAAATTATGCTTGTGGTCCACATAATATTTCAGGTAAAAGTCTCTACATTAAATCAGTAATAAAACAATCCGATGGTGTCGAAGCCTACATTGTTGTTTCCAAGGGTGAAGCGCATCTTCCGGCTAGTCATGTTCACCATGTTGCTGGGATTTATCGGGGGTCAGATAATCTGTTAAACCTAACATGAAAGATGAACGCAACGGATGAACAAATAAAATAAGAAACAGGAAATCAAAATGAAAAAGAAAATTAATTGGAACACGATAACAGTGACAGTGTTAGTAGTCTTAGGG